>JBKBRG010000014.1:0-16720 GCA_046292325.1 Tabrizicola sp. | reverse complement strand
CCGGCCGACGATCAGCGGATCGGGCGTGCCCACCACTTCGGGATCCTTGTTCGGATAGTCGATGGTGGACAGGAAATGCTTCATGCAGTTCAGCCGCGCCCGCTTCTTGTCGTTCGACTTGACGATCACCCAGGGCGCGTCAGCCGTGTCGGTGTAGAAGAACATCGCCTCCTTGGCCTCGGTATAGTCGTCCCAGCGGTCGAGGCTTGCCTTGTCGATCGGCGACAGCTTCCACATCTTCAGCGGATCGGTCTCGCGCGCCTTGAAGCGGGCAAGCTGCTCTTCGCGGGTCACGCTGAACCAGTATTTGTAAAGCCGGATGCCCGACCGGACGAGCATGCGCTCGAACTCCGGCGCCTGGCGCATGAATTCCAGATACTCGGACGGCGTGCAGAAGCCCATCACCCGCTCCACCCCCGCCCGGTTGTACCAGGACCGGTCATAGAACACCATCTCCCCCGCCGTGGGCAGATGCGCGATGTAGCGCTGGAAGAACCACTGGCCCTTTTCCACATCCGACGGCTTGGTCAGCGCGCAGACCCTGGCATAGCGGGGGTTCAGATGCTCCATGAACCGCTTGATCGTGCCGCCCTTGCCGGCCGCGTCGCGCCCCTCCATCAGGATCACGAATTTCTGCCCGGTGTCCTGCGCCCAGATCTGCACCTTCAGAAGCTCGGCCTGAAGGCGGGCCTTTTCCGCCTCATAGGGTGCGCGGCCCATCAGCCGGGCATAGGGATAGCGCCCGGATTCGAAGGCCTGATGCAGCGGGCTCGGCCCGGCCTTCCGCGGTCTTGCCTCGGCAATCGGGACAGCGTCCCCGGCGGTCTTCAGGATCGTTGCGCTGTCATCCATACGGGGCCCCTCCCTTGCACATGATCCGCCAAGACAGGCACGATCTGCGACAATCTGCCTTGACAAGGATCAAGAGAGCCCTGCGTTCCTTGCCCCTTTTGCTTGCCCGCCACAGGGCCTAGGCTGGCGCAGGATACGATGGAGTCCCCCATGCCCACCCTCTACGGCGTCTTCCGCAGCCGCGCCTCGCGCCCGATCTGGCTGCTCTACGAACTGGACGAGGCCTTCGAGCACGTCCCCGTCATCCAGGCCTACCGCCTGCCCTAGGCCAGCGCGCCGGACGCGCCGCTGAACACCGCCTCGCCCGCCTTCCTGAAGGTGAACCCGCAGGGCCAGATCCCCGCATATGTCGAAGGCGATCTGGTGCTGACGGAATCGCTCTCGATCACCAACCACATCGCCCGCACCCGGGGGGGGATGCTCGGGCCGCAGACCCCGGCCGAAGCCGCATTGATCGACCAGTGGACGCTGCTGGCCGTCACGGCGGTCGAGACCCCGGCGCTGGAGATCCAGACCGTCCAGGGCGCCGGAGGCGACAGGACCCCCGAGGGTCAGGCCGCCATCGCGATCAACGCCGAGAAACTCCGCCGCCCGCTGAAACGGCTCGAGGCGCATCTCGCCGCGCATCCATATCTGGTGGGCGACCGCTTCACCGTGGCCGACCTGAACCTTGCCGAGTGCCTGCGCTATGCCCAGGGTCACCCGACCCTGCTGGGCGAGTTTCCGGCGGTGAAGAGCTGGCTGGAACGCTGCCAGTCGCGCGAGGCGTTCAAGAAGATGTGGGCGGCACGGATGGCCGAGCCGGCCTGATGCCGGCTTCGCCCCCCGGATCGGGTCAGGGTGCGACCGGCTCCCACAGGTAGATGCCGCTGTCGGCCTCCAGCACCAGCGACAGCCGACCGTCGCGGATGACGAAGGACCGCACCCGTTGCAGGTCGCGGGCGATCTGGCCGTCCAGGGCGTCCTCGCCGCAGAAGGCGCGGGTCATGGCCCCGGCTGAAATCGAGAGCGAACCGGATTCCGGTGCCTGCCGGTCCGAGGTCCAGCTCGCCCGCAGCCGGTTGCAGTCAAGCTGCATCGCCAGCTCGCCCTTCGCGTCGAATTCGGCCAGGTAGTTTTCCACGCGCGGCGGAACCACCGTCCCGATCGCATCGTCGGACGACTGGAAATGCACCAGACGCCATTTCCTGCCCTCGATGGTCAGCATCGGCGGCTCCACCTGCGGCTGGCTCATGGCATGCCCCTCATCAACACAATGCCGGACCTCGCCCCGGGCGTCGATCCAGGTCGCCTCATGCGCCTTGCCGCGCAGGACCGCGCCGCCGCCGGTATAGAGATACCCCGATCCGGTGGGCAGCGCGGTCATCACGACGGTCTGGCCGGCATGGACCAGCACCGCCGCCGCGTCGTCGAAGGCAACCTCGATGGCGACGCCGCTGTCGCAAAGGAAGGTCACCTTCCGCTCCTCCGCCGCGACCGGCAGCGCAAGGCCGGCGGAAAGAACGCTCCCGATGGCGACCGCCTTCAACGACGCCCGTATCGACACCTTCATCCTGCACCTCCGCCTGTTTCACCCGGATCTGCCGGTTCGGTCTGCCCGAACCAGGCGCCACCCCGGACGAATGATAGCCCGCGCCAGGCTATTTGACATGGTTCCGCCAGGGATACTGTTCCTTGAACCCCAGCACCTCCCGGATCTTGCGGTTCGACAGAAGCCCCTCGCGCTCTCCCACCGGTCGCGACAGCGGCACGTTCGGGAAAAAGCGCGGCAAGAGCTCAGAGTTCGGCTGCGGCACCGCGTTTTCGTCGTTCACCGCGTTGAACACCTGGAAGCCGAGCCCGTCCTTCTTCAGGCACAGGTCCACGATCTGCCCCAGATCGCGCGCGTCGATGTAGCTGAAGGTGATCCGCCGCCGCAGGCCCGGATCCTCCTTCAGCGGCGGGAACAGGGTCGCATATTCATGCGGCTCGATCACGTTGCCGATCCGCAGGGCATAGACATCCGCCCCGAAACGGCGCTGGAAGCTGCGGGCCGTGACCTCGTTCACCTTTTTCGACATGCCGTAGCTGTCCATCGGGTCGATGTCGTAGTCCTCTTCCAGCGGCAGCACCTTGGGGTCCACCACCCCGTCGCTGAAACACACGCCATAGGTCGTTTCGGACGAGGCGATGATGACCTTGCGGATCCCCATCTTCAGCGCAGCCTCGAGGACGTTGTAGGTCCCGACCGTGTTGACCCGGAAGGTCTCGGTATCCGGCACCATGCCATAGCGGGGGACGGCGGCGAAATGCACCACCGCGTCGAACAGCCTTGCCGCCCCGTCCTCCATCTCGTCATAGCCCGCATGGGTCCGCATGGCGGAATAGACCTGCCCCGCGTCGCAGATGTCGCCGATCAGGTCGTGCACCCCCGCCAGCCCCAGCGGCACCCGGTCGAAGTTCATCACCCTGTGCCCCTGCGCCACCAGATAGGGCACCACATGCCTGCCCGCCTTGCCCGACCCGCCCGTGAACAGAACCCGCATCGCCGCTTCCTCCATTGCCTTGCCGCAAACCTAGGCCGGCTCGGTCGCTCCCGCCACCCCCAACCCGCGCCTCCCCTCCCCCATCGCGGGCACGGGACGGGGGTTGGGGGCGGCGGACGCCCCCACATCTTGCGCCCCTCCCGGCTTGAATGATCTAATGGCGGGAAGCCACACGAGGACGCCCCATGCCGAACGATCTTCTCTCCCCGGCCGCGCAGACCTATGACGCCTCCTCGATCGAGGTCCTCGAGGGCCTGGAACCGGTCCGCAAGCGCCCCGGCATGTATATCGGCGGCACCGACGAACGCGCGCTGCACCACATGGTCGCGGAGATCCTCGACAACGCGATGGACGAGGCCGTCGCGGGCCACGCCAACCGGATCGAGGTGGAACTGCACGCCGACGGCTCGGTCACCGTCCGCGACAATGGCCGCGGCATCCCCGTGGACCCCCACCCGAAGTTCCCCGGCAAGTCCGCGCTGGAGGTCATCCTCTGCACCCTCCACGCCGGCGGCAAGTTCTCGAACAAGGCCTATTCCACCTCGGGCGGGCTGAACGGTGTCGGCTCTTCCGTGGTGAACGCGCTGTCGGACCGCATGGTGGTGCAGGTCGCCCGCAACAAGGAACTTTACGAACAAAGCTTCTCGCGCGGCATCCCGCAGGGTCCGGTCCGGATGCTCGGCCCCACCCCCAACCGCCGCGGCACCACCGTCACCTTCCACCCCGACCCCGAGATCTTCGGCCACCAGACCCTGAAGCCCGCCCGCCTCTACAGGATGGCGCGGTCCAAGGCCTATCTCTTCTCGGGCGTCGAGATCCGCTGGAAATCGGCCATCCCCGACGGCGACACGCCGATGGAGGCCACCTTCCACTTCCCCGGCGGCCTTGCCGATTTCCTGAACGACAGCCTCAGGAAGGTCACCACCTATTCCGAACGCCCCTTCGCCGGGCGGGTGAGCTTCGAGGAGAAATACCAGGTCCCCGGCTCGGTCGAATGGGCGATCAACTGGACGCCCGCGCAGGATGGCTATCTGCACTCCTACTGCAACACCGTGCCCACCCCGGAAGGCGGCACGCACGAGGCCGGGTTCTGGGCCGCGATCCTGAAGGGCATCCGCGCCTATGGCGAACGGGTCAGGAACCGCAAGGCCGACCAGATCACCCGCGAAGACCTGCTGACGGGGGGCTGCGCGCTGTTGTCGATCTTCATCCGCGAGCCGCAGTTCGTCGGTCAGACCAAGGACCGGCTGTCCACCGAGGAAGCCGCGAAATGGGTCGAGAACGCCGTGCGCGACCATTTCGACACCTGGCTTGCCGCCGATCCGAAATCGGCGGGCGCGATCCTCGACTTCCTCGTCCTGCGCGCCGAGGAACGCCTGCGGCGGCGAGAGGAAAAGGAAACCGCCCGCAAGACCGCGACCAAGAAGCTGCGGCTTCCCGGCAAGCTGACCGACTGTTCGGCGAAAAGCCGCGAGGGGACCGAGCTTTTCATCGTCGAGGGCGACAGCGCGGGGGGCTCTGCCAAGGGCGCGCGCGACCGCAACTTCCAGGCGCTTCTTCCCCTGCGCGGCAAGGTGCTGAACGTCCTCGGCGCCGCCTCTGCCAAGCTGACCGAGAACGCCGAGATCCGCGACATCTGCGAGGCGCTCGGCACCGGCATGGGGTCGAAGTTCCGCCTCGACGACCTGCGCTACGAAAAGATCATCATCATGACCGACGCCGACGTGGACGGCGCGCATATCGCCAGCCTGCTGATGACCTTCTTCTTCACCCAGATGCGCCCCCTGATCGACAAGGGCCACCTCTACCTCGCCTGCCCGCCCCTCTACCGCCTGACGCAAGGGGCCCGCCGGATGTATGTCGCAGACGATGCCGAGAAGGAGCTTTGGCTTGCCAAGGGGCTGGGCGGCAAGGGGAAGATCGACGTCCAGCGCTTCAAGGGGCTGGGAGAGATGGACGCCAAGGACCTGAAGGACACCACGATGAACCCGGCCACGCGCAAGCTGATCCGGGTGTCGATCGACGAGGACGAACCGGGGGACACCTCCGACCTGGTGGAGCGCCTGATGGGCAAGAAGCCGGAGCTGCGGTTCCAGTATATTCAGGAAAACGCGCGGTTCGTGGAGGAGCTGGATGTCTAGAGGGAATCATGAGGGGTGAGCCAGTAGATGCTCCACCCCGGGCGGTCACATGGAAGCGCGCGCCGGCTTCCTGCACTCACGTTGGCCAGTCCGTTTTCCCAAGGCAACTCTGACCGCGCCCTCCCCCCCGGCCCTCGGCAGTGGCCTCGGGCGTTCGACGCTGAAAACGGTCCACTCGACCGTTTTCGCCCCGGCAGGGCCGGGGCCGCGTCTCACCCCCGCGTGCCGGTCGCAGCCAGCTTGCACCCGGGCGTCACAATGCGCCTCCCCTCCCCCGCGTGGGGAGGGGATGGGGGTGGGGGGCGCCCCGACGTGGCCCATTGCCCACTGTCCTGCCCGCCTGCGCGGGGATGCCAGACATTGCGTAGGTCGGGCTTCAGCCCGACTCCCCTCCGGGAACGTCCCTTCCACAAGGTTACCGCCCACGACCAACCCCTTGCCCCCAAAGGACAATCCCGGATCTTCTGCCGTGGGCACTTGCCGCATCCCGCCCCCACCCCATATCCCGACCCATGCGGGTGCTGCTCTTCTTCCTCCTGACCTCGACCGCCGCCGCCCAGGAGGTGGATCTCGAACTCGTCCTCCTCGCCGACGCCTCGGGGTCCATCACGCAAGAGGAAATCGACTTCCAGCGCGAAAGCACCGCCACCGCGATCACCGACCCCGCCGTGCTGGAGGCGATCTCGAACACCCTCACCGGCTCCATCGCCGTGACCTACGTCGAATGGGCCGCGAACCAGGCCACCGTCGCCCCCTGGACCGTGATCGACAGCCCCGAGACGGCCGAGGCCTTCGCGGCCGCCCTCCTCGGGCCGCCCCGCCTCGCCACCGGCCGGAACGCCATCGGTGATGCCCTGCTCGAAGGCCGCCGCCTGATCGAGGCCAACGACATCCGGTCCCTGCGGCAGGTCATCGACTTCTCCGGCGACTCGGCCGGCAATTTCTCGGGCGCCGCCATCGAGGACGCCCGGCAAGAGGTCGTCGCGGCCGGCATCGTCATCAACGGCCTGCCCATCCTCGACGGCGGCGCGGACGATCCGCTCCTCCAGGAATACGAAGCCCGCATCATCGGCGGCCCCGGCGCCTTCGCGATCCCCGCCCTCGGCCGCGAGGACTTCGTCTCTGCCCTCCGCCGCAAGCTGATCCTGGAGATCGCGGGCACGCCCGCTGCTGCTGCCAGGCTGACCGCCGCGCCCTGACCTTGCCTGCGAAGGCCCGACCCGCTAGGAAACGCGGGCACCCCATTCAGGCAGGCCAACATGCGTCTCTCCCGCTACTTCCTCCCCGTCCTCAAGGAAAATCCCGCCGAGGCGCAGATCGTCAGCCACCGCTACATGCTGCGCGCCGGCATGATCAAGCAGCAGGCGGCGGGCATCTATTCCTGGCTTCCGCTCGGCTACCGCGTCCTGCGCCGGATCGAAGAGATCGTGCACGAGGAACAGCAACGTGCGGGCCACATTCCCCTTCTGATGCCCACCCTGCAACCGGCCGACCTCTGGCGCGAGTCGGGGCGCTACGACGACTACGGACAGGAGATGCTGCGCATCCGGGACCGGCAGGACCGCGAGATGCTCTACGGTCCCACCAACGAGGAGATGATCACCGACATCTTCCGCAGCCACGTCACCAGCTACAAGGACCTGCCGCTGACGCTCTACCACATCCAGTGGAAGTTCCGCGACGAGATGCGCCCGCGGTTCGGCGTGATGCGGGGGCGCGAGTTCCTGATGAAGGACGGCTACAACTTCGACATCGACAAGGAAGCCGCCCTGCACGCCTACAACCGCCACATGGTCAGCTATCTGCGCACCTACGAACGCATGGGCCTGACCGCGATCCCGATGCGCGCGGCCTCGGGCCCGATCGGCGGCGACAACACGCATGAATTCCTGGTGCTGGCCCAGACGGGCGAAAGCGAGGTCTTCTACGACGACCGCGTGACCGCGCTGAAGCTCGGGGCCCGGGACATCGACTACGACGACCGCGCCCAGGTGGCGAGGATCTGCGAAGAGTTCACCACGCTTTATGCCCGCACCGACGAGACGCACGACGAGGCGATCTTCAGCCAGGTGCCCGAAGCCCACCGCAAGGTCGGCCGGGGCATCGAGGTCGGCCAGATCTTCTACTTCGGCACCAAGTATTCGGCGGCCATGGGGGCCGAGGTGACGACCGCCGAGGGCACGAAGGTCCCGGTCGAGATGGGCTCGCACGGGATCGGCGTCAGCCGCCTTCTGGGCGCGATCATCGAGGCCAGCCACGACGACAAGGGGATCATCTGGCCGGAAGGCGTGACGCCCTTCCCGGTCGGGATCGTGAACCTGAAACAGGGCGATGGCGCGGCGGATGCGGCTTGTGAGGGTCTTTACAAGGCACTCACGGCAAGGGGGCTGGAGCCGCTCTACGACGACCGCGACGAACGCGCGGGGGCGAAGTTCGCCACGATGGACCTGATCGGCCTGCCCTGGCGGATCACCGTCGGCCCGCGCGGCTTGGCCAACGGCGTCGTGGAACTGACCAGCCGCCGCACGGGCGAGTCCGAGGAGATGAGCCCGGAAGCCGCCGTGGACCGGATCGCGCAGATCTACGCGGGCCACCGCTAGCGGGGATGGCCAGGGCAGGGTCGCGGGCAGGCGTCAGCCAGGCGCGGCAGATCTGCCGCGTGGCAAGCGGCGGATGACCGTTTCGGCCAGGACAATCGTCGCGAGCCATGTGGCAACAAGGACCAGGTCTGCGCCAAGACCCGCGGGCGGACGGCCCGTGGCGAGGTAGATCGGAAAGAACACCAGCCCGATGGCCCCGGCCCCCATGCCGATTGCATGGCTGCGGATCATCCAGGCGCGGTGCCGGTGGACATCGCGGTCCCGGATCGCGGCCATGGCCCGTGCCAGGGCGATCAGCAACGCCAGTCCGAACACCCCGCGGGCAGCATCGACAACGGGTGTTGCCGTGGACGTCACCTGCGCCAGCAGCGACAGGCCCGAAAGCCCGAGCGTGACCCCGGCCACGACGAAGATCCGGCCCGCCGCGCGATGCAGCGCGCCAAGGCGATGGCGCAGCGCCCGGACAAACTGCACCGGACCGGTGATCCCGAAGGCGGCTCCGGCCAGCACATGCGCAAACCAGGCGACCGGGGCGACGGCCAGGCGCGCGCTGTCCTCGGGATAGCTGCCGGTGGGGATCTGGACGACCTCGACCAGCGCGTTCAGCACCGGGATGGCGCTGAAGACGGCAAGGCCGAGGGCAAGCGCGATCGGCCGCTGAAACAGGCGGGTCATGGCGGTCTCCTGAAAGGGTCGGGTCAGTCAGTCGTCGTGGAAGGTGAAGACATCCTCCAGCCCGACCCCGAAGGCGCGGGCGATGCGGAAGGCAAGTTCGAGCGTCGGGAAATACTTCGCCCCCTCGATGGCGATGATCGTCTGCCGCGTGACGCCCACGCGGTCGGCAAGGTCCTTCTGCGTCATCTCGCCCGCGTCAAAGCGCAGGCGGCGGATGCGGTTCTCGATCCGGGCCATCCCTCAGGCCCCGCGCCGGTAGAGCCATAGCTTGACCGCATCGTTGAAGGCCTCGGACAAGAGGCACAGCGCCAGAACCAGATTCATCGCGCGAAGGGCGCTTGCCCCCAGGGCAAGGTCGATGATCACGCCCAGAAGCCCGAAGGAAAGCAGATACCAGGCCCAGGTCAGGGCGCGGCGCTGGATGTCGCGGTCCCGCTCATCCCGGCGGTCATCGGCCTTCTCGCCGGTCCGCATCTCGTAGACGATGTGCACGCCGATGTAGACCGCGATCGCGATGCCGATCGACCAGGCCACCAGGATCAGCACCGACCGCGCCCAGACCTGCAAGGCCTCGGGCCCGTCGAAGTGACCGGCCTCATGCAGGCCGGACAGGCGCCACAGGATCAGGACCAGAACGAGTCCCGTGGTGATCAGACCCGATATGGCCTCGCGTTCCCCGACAGACATGGCGCCCCCTCGCATGGTTCACGACATGCAAATCGTGTATGAATCATCAGACACAAAGTAAAGCATCTTTTACACTATGTCCGATATTCCATACCCAAGACCAAGGATTGACCCCGGCCCCCAGGCTTTCTAGCCTGCGGCGGATGGAACGGGAGGCAGCATGGCACGGGCATTGGTCACCTGGGGTGGATGGGAGGGGCACGAGCCCGAGAAGGTCGGCCCGATGTTCGCGGACTGGCTGCGCGACGCCGGGATGCAGGTGACGCTGACCGACAGCCTTTCCTGTTTCGACGATGCCGAGGCGCTGAAGAGCCATGACCTGATCGTCCCGGTCTGGACCATGTCGAAGATCGAGAAGCAGCAGGCCCTGAACGTCTGCGCGGCGGTGGCGGCGGGCACCGGGATCGCGGGCTGCCACGGCGGCATGTGCGACGCCTTCCGCGAGAATGTGGACTGGCAGTTCCTGACCGGCGCGCAATGGGTGGCGCATCCGGGCAACGACGGGGTGGAATACGGGGTCCGCATCGTCTCGGACGACCCGCTGGTGGCGGGGGTGGGCGACTTCACCGTCAGGACCGAACAGTATTACCTGCACGTCGATCCGGCGGTGAGGGTGCATGCGGTCTGCGACTTCCCGGTGGTCGAGGGCCCGCATTCGGTGAACGGACCGGTCGCGATGCCGGTCGTCTTCACCAAGGGCTACGGCAGGGGTCGGGTCTATTACAACGCGCTTGGGCACCAGAAGACCGTGATCGACCATGGCCCGGCGGCCGAGCTGATGCGGCGCGGCCTGCTGTGGGCCGCGCGGCGGGGCTGACATTACGTCACATCAGGCGAAGGTGACTTGGCCTTGCGCCTTGTCCCGGTCATGCTTTGGCAACATTTGCCTGCAAGACTGATGCCATGAGCCTGCCTGCCGATCATTACCGCATGACCAAGCGCGAACTTTCCCTTGCCGAACTGCTGGCCGACGGGATCGTGCATGCGCTGGCGCTTCTGGCCGGGCTGATCGCCTTTCCGCTGCTTCTTTTCCACGGGTTGCAGAACGCGGGGCCCGGCACCTTTGCGGCGCTGACGGTCTATGCCACGGGCTTCTTCCTGATGTGGGGCTTCTCGCTCGCCTACAACATGACGCCGCCCTCGGCGCTGAAATGGCTGCTCAGGCGCTTCGACCATTCCATGATCTACGTCATGATCGCCGGCACCTACACCGCCGTCATCCCGCATCTGGACGGAACCTGGGCCTGGGTGCTGGGCGTGGTGGTCTGGACCGGCGCGGCGCTGGGGATCCTGGTCAAGGTCGCCCTGCCCGGCCGCTATGACCGGCTGTCGATCCTGGCCTATGTGCTTCTGGGCTGGGTAGGGGTGATTGCCGCCGGCCCGGTGATCGCGGCCCTGCCCACCGCCTCGCTCTGGCTTCTGGTCGCGGGCGGGGTGACCTATGTCTCGGGCGTGGCCTTCCATGTCTGGGAACGGCTGCGGTTCCAGAACGCGATCTGGCACCTCTTCGTCGCTGTCGCCGCCGCGCTGCATTTCGCCGCGATCGCCGTCGCCGTCGCCTGAGCGCGGGGTTGACATCGCCCGGCCGGCGGGATGGTCTGGCACCCGATGCGCCCCCATGACAATCGCGCCTGGTTCCTGATCGCCCCGGCCTGCCTGCTTCTGGCGCTGGTCGGAGTGCTGCCGCTGCTGGCGGTCGTCAACTACGGCTTTCACGACATCTTCACCCTGTCGGACGTGCACTGGGTGGGCGTGCAATGGTTCGCCGACATCCTGGGATCGGACCGCTTCCTCGCCTCGCTGGGGCGGAGCCTGCTGTTTTCCGCCCTTGCGCTGGCGATCCAGGTGCCGCTGGGGATCGCGGTCGCGCTGTTGCTTGCGACCTGCGGGCGGGGCGCGGTCTGGGGGCTGATGCTGGTCGCACTGCCCCTGGTGGTGCCCTGGAACATGATCCCGATGCTGTGGCTGGGGCTGGTGCAGCCGCAGACCGGGCTGATCGGGCCGGGGCTGGCCGCGTTGGGCTTCGACTGGAAGTTCACCGGCTGGCACAGCTGGGCCTTGATCCTGATGATGGACACCTGGCACTGGCTGGGCCTCGTCGTGGTCCTCGCCTATGCGGGCCTTTCCGCCATCCCGCCCGCCTTCCACCAGGCCGCCGCGATCGACGGTGCCTCGCGTTGGGCGGTGTTCCGGCACATCGAACTGCCCCGGCTGGGCGGCGCGCTGGCCATCGTGTTCCTGTTGCGCTTCGTGGACAGCTTCATGATCTACACCGAGGCCTTCGCGATCAACGCCGGCGGCCCGCAGGACGCGACCCGCTTCCTGTCGATCGAGCTGGGGGAAGAGATCAAGGGCTTTTCCTACGGCCAGGCCGCCGCGCGCGCAACGCTCTACTTCCTGATCGTGCTGGCCGTGGTCTGGGCCTTCGTCGCCGCCACCCGCAGGCGCGAGACATGATTCGCGCGCTCGCCCTCGCCGCGCTGGCCGGTTTCATCCTGCTGCCCCTCGCCCAGGCCGGGATCCTCAGCCTGACGGCCACCCTGCCGACCGAAGCCGCGGCCGAGGGCAGCGTCGGGCTGATGAACTATCGAAACGTCCTGGCAACGCCGGAACTGCGCGCGGCGATGGTCAATTCCTTCGTCTACGTCACGCTGAACGTGGCCCTCTGCCTCGCCATCGCCCTGCCCGCGGCCTATGCGCTCGCCCGTTTCCGCTTCACGGGCGACCGGCATTTCCTGATGGCGATCCTCGTCTTCCGCGTCACCCCACCGGTGGTGCTGTCGCTGCCGATCTTCATCCTGTTCAGCCGCTTCGGCCTGGTGAACGCGCCGGCCGGCATCGCGCTGGTGCATTGCCTCTTCAACCTGCCCGTCGCGATATGGATCCTGGAAAGCTTCATCCGCGCCGTGCCGAGAGAGTTCGACGAGACCGCCTGGCTCGACGGCCATTCCGGCCCTTCCTTCTTCTTCCGCCACCTGATCCCGCAGATCGCGCCGGGGATCGGGGTCGCGGCATTCTTCTGCTTCATCTTTTCCTGGGTCGAGGTGGTCCTTGCCCGCATCCTGACGGTTACCGGGGGCAAGCCGATCACCATGGCGATCCAGGCGATGTTCGGCTTTCAGACCGACATCGGCAAGGTCATGGCGATGACCTGCCTGTCGCTGCTGCCAGGCGTTGCCCTGATCTGGTTCGTCCGCCGTCACCTCGCGCGCGGCTTCACCCTGCGGGCCTGACGCAAGGGCGCCAATCCGCAGGCATCCATGCGTCAGGGGGACAGCCCCTCGCCCAGCAGGTCCTCGACGAACAAGGCTGCAAACTGCGCGCGGCCCGAGACGCCCGCCTTGGAGTAGATCCGCGTCAGCTGCGCCCGCACCGTGCCCTGAGCCGCGCCGCGCAACTCGGCGATCTCGGCCACGTCAAGGCCCTTCAGCGCCAGAAGCCCGACATCGCGTTCGGCCGGCGTCAGCGCCCAGGACTCGAACTGGCCGTCGATCACCTCGGTCAGGGCCCCGCGCGCCACGGCCAGCGCCCGCTCCTGCGCGCGCAGAAGCTCGATCGTGCGGCGCAGCGCCAAGGTGCCGAGGATCACACCCAGCACCAGCGCGGCGGTAACGATGGCCTCGACGACGAGATGCGCCGAGGCCGGGCCTTCCCGCATATCGGCGATCACATCGCCAATGTAGAAGACCATGCCCAGCATCTGGACCACCAGGAACATCGAGAGCGCCGTGATCTGCCGGCGCCCAGAGATCAGGATGTCCCAACCGAGGGTCATCGCTGCCGCTTGCCCGTCAGCATCGCGGCCACCAGGTTCCGCCGCATCGCGCGGCTTTCAATGGCCACCCCGGCGACATGCAGCGCGGCAAGGATCAGCAACAGGTTCGCGGCCATGTCGTGCACCTCCTCGACTGCGTCTCCAAAGGCATCGTCCCCTTCGGACCCGCCCTTGCCCTCCTCGATCAAAGCAGACCAGTCGCCAGATGCAACCGCCTGCTGGTCGGATGCCACCTGCAACGGTGTCGCACCGCCGGTCATCACCAGCCCGGTGGCGGTGACGAGTGCCAGCGTGACCCAGAAGGCATAGGCCATCAGCGCCCCGACCGGGTTGTGCGAGGGGTAGTGCCGCACCCGGCCCGCCGCCAGCTGGCGCAGATGGCGCAGCGCCGCCAGAGGGTTCGGCGGGAAGGACGAGAAACGGGCCTCGACCGGGCCGAGCACCCCCCAGACCATGCGCAGCAACAGAAGCGCCATGACGATCCAGCCGACCGTGACGTGCAACAGGCTGCCGCCTTCATCGAGCAGCGCGTTCATCAGCACGGATGCCGCGATGCCCCAATGCGTGACGCGCACAACGGGATCCCACAGCTCAGGCGGGGTCTCGGCGGCCGTTCCGGCCAGGGTCCGGGGGGATGCCATGTCAGTCCTCTTCCTTGATTTCGGTGACCTTGCCCGATGCCGGGTCGATGTAGATCTCCATCAGCTTGCCGCTGGCCGCGTCTTTGCACTTGGCTTCGACCTTGCCACTTTCGGCTTCGAAGCTTTCCACCGGGCAGCCGGCCTTTTCCAGGGCGGCCTTGGCGGTTTCGGCATCGGTGCCGACCATGTCGCCCACGGCGGGCAGCGCCAGCGCGGCGAAGGGTGCGGCCAACGGCAGGGCCGCGAGAGCGATCATCGAGAGGAACCTGTTCTTCATCGTCATGCCTTTCGGTTGGGCCCGCCCGAAGTGGCAGGCCGAAGCCGGGACACCGCGTCCCGGATGCCGCCTTCTGACCCCGACGGCACGGCGGGGCCATCCCAGGGCCGCTTACGCCTTGCGGCATAAGCGCCGGCTGACAGCGGCTTTCCGCCGGCCCGCCCCTTGCGCGCCTGCGCGCCAGCGGCGATATGAGGGGGCACACCGAAGGGACCGTCCGCATGGCATTGGCCACGAAAGACCAGATCCGTTACTGGGGCATCGCCGCGGCGGTGTTCCTGGCGCTGCTCTGGCTTCTCGGCGACGTGCTGCTGCCCTTCATCGTCGGCGGGGCCATCGCCTATTTCCTCGATCCCGTCGCCGACCGGCTGGAGCGGATGGGACTCAGCCGCGCCGCGGCGACCTCGGTCATCTCGCTTCTCGCGCTGCTCCTCGTCGTGCTCCTGGTCCTGGCGGTGATCCCGACGCTGGTGAACCAGCTGAAGGCCCTGGTCAACGCCGCGCCCGACATCACGAAGCGCCTGCAGGTGTTCCTGCTGGAACGCTTCCCCGATCTCGCCGATTCCACCTCGACCATCCGGCAGACGCTGTCCGAGATCGGCCTCGCCATCCAGGCCCGCGGGGCCGAGCTGGCGCAGGGCATCCTGTCCTCGGCGCTGGGGGTGATCTCGGTCGTCCTGTTCATCGTCGTGGTGCCGGTGGTGGCCTTCTACCTGCTGCTCGACTGGGACGAGATGGTGGCGCGGGTCGACTCCATGCTGCCTCTCGACCACGCCCCGACGATCCGCCGCCTTGCGCGCGAGATCGACGCGGTGCTGGCGGGCTTCGTGCGCGGCCAGGTCTCGGTCTGCATCACGCTGGGCACCTTCTACGCGGTCGCGCTGATGGCAGCCGGCCTGCAATTCGGCGTCATCGTCGGCGCGATTGCCGGGGCCATCACCTTCATTCCCTATGTCGGCTCGATCGTCGGCGGGGTCCTGGCCATCGGGCTGGCGCTGTTCCAGTTCTGGGGCGACTGGTTGCAGATCGGACTGATCGCGGCGATCTTCGCCATCGGCCAGTTCTTCGAGGGCAACATCCTGACACCCCGGCTTGTGGGAAAGTCGGTCGGGCTGCACCCGGTCTGGCTCCTGTTCGCGCTGTCGGCCTTCGGCACCATCTTCGGCTTCGTCGGCATGCTGGTCGCGGTGCCGGTCGCCGCCTCGATCGGGGTGCTGACGCGCTTTGGCATCGAACAGTATCGGGCGAGCCTTCTCTATCAGGGCCGGGCCGGGGTCGAGGCGCGAAGCCCCAGCTTCACCGTCACGGCCGAGGCCGCGAAGCCCGGCCGCAAGCAGAAGGCGGGATCGGCGGGCACGGATGCCGCGCGCCCCGACACCGCCGGACCGGGCCCCGGCGCGTGATCCGCCAACTGGCCTTCGACCTGCCGGCCGCCGAGGCGATGACCCGCGATGCGTTCTTCGTCGCGCCGTCGAACGCGCTGGCCTTGCAGATCGTCGAGCACTGGCAGGACTGGCCGGGCCGCAAGCTGCTGATCCTCGGCCCCGAGGGGTCGGGCAAGACCCATCTCGCCCATGTCTGGGCCGCGCTGGCCGGGGCCGAGATCCTGGCCGCCGAGGCGCTGGCCGACACCGACCTTGCCGGCCTGTCCGGCCGACCCGTGGTGGTCGAGGATGTCGACCGCGTCGGAGCGGCCGAAACCCGTCTTTTCCACCTGCACAACCTGGCCACTTCGGGCGCGGCGCTGCTGATGACCGCGCGCACCCCACCGCGCGACTGGGGCCTTGGCCTGCCCGACCTCATCAGCCGGATGCAGGCCACCCAGATCGCCCGGCTGGAGGCGCCCGACGATGCGCTGCTGTCCGCCGTGCTGGTCAAGCTGTTCGCCGACAGGCAGGTCGCGGTGCCTGCCAACCTGATTTCCTACCTGGTCAGCCGGATGCCCCGGTCGATCGGCGCCGCGCGGGCGCTGGTGGCCGCGCTGGACGCCCGTGCCCTGGCCGAGGGTCGGCCGATCACCCGCGCCCTGGCCGCGGGCTTTCTGGACAGGACCGATCCGGAGTGAAACAGTGTCACGATAGCTTCACGAACCGCACGGCATATGCCCGTCATGACCCAGGCTGACTTTCTCCACTCTCCTTTCCCCGCCCCCGTCGAACTTCCCTTCGCGGAAACCGCCGGTCCTGGCCGCTTCTTCAACCGCGAGCTTTCGTGGCTGGCCTTCAACTGGCGCGTCCTGGAAGAGGCCGCGAACCCGGCCGTGCCGCTGCTGGAGCGGCTGCGCTTCCTGTCGATCTCGGCCACCAACCTCGACGAGTTCTACACCGTGCGCGTCGCCGGTCTGCGCGCCCTGGTGCGCACCGGAAATGCCACCCTGTCCGAGGACGGCCGCAGCCCGGCCGAACAGCTGCAGCTGATCAACGCCGACGCGCGGCGGCTGATGCAGACCCAGCAGACCACCTTCAACCGTCTGCGCAAGGAGATGGAGACCGAGGGCATCAGCATCGTGCAGCGGTCCAAGCTGAGCGCGCGCGACCTTAAACACCT
>JBKBRG010000013.1:14612-16946 GCA_046292325.1 Tabrizicola sp. | reverse complement strand
ACGCGCTTGCCCCGCGCCTGCCCGTTCAAATCCGCAGCGGCCACGCGAATGGTCCGCACGTCGGGGTGCTTTCTCAGCCAATCCTTCATCATGTCGCATCAGGAAGGGCACGGTCCCCGCGCCCGCAGCCAGCCGTGGCTGCCCCCTGCGCAGGATGGGACCATGCCCTTGGTCCTTCCCCTGGTTTCGATCGCCTTTCCCCGCGGGCCTTCTTTTCGGCGTTCCCGCGGGGTCCGGGCGGGTGCCCGGATAATTTGATCAAAAAAAGCCAACTATAGGATCAGGGTCGGACGCAAGCGGATTCTGCTGCGCGTGTTCGCCGGCAGGTGCCGGTTCAGCCGTCGGTTCACGAGGCCGTAGAAATAGGTCACGGCCAGGGTGAGCAGGATGAAATAGAAGGCGACGATGGGATAGGGGATGAAAGGGTTGAAGGTCTTGTCGGCGAAGTAGTTGGCGTAATAGAGCGCGTCGCCCTTCTGCTGGAAGGCCGGGAAGCCACTGAAGAACACCAGCGTCGTGGCGTGGAACAGGAAGATGGCCTCGTTGGTGTAGGCGGGCCAGCCAAGTCGCAGCATGGTCGGCCATTCGATGCGGATGAACTTCTTCCAGCCGGTCAGGCCGTAGGCCTCGGCGGCCTCGAGGTCGCCCTTGGGGATCGACTTCAGCGCGCCGTGGAAGATCTCGGCCGAATAGGCGG
This sequence comes from Tabrizicola sp., assembly GCA_046292325.1. Lineage (GTDB taxonomy): Bacteria > Pseudomonadota > Alphaproteobacteria > Rhodobacterales > Rhodobacteraceae > Tabrizicola. Next base: position 16,249 of record JBKBRG010000013.1, on the reverse strand, counting down.
CGGTGTTCAGGAACAGGACCAGCAGCGCCCCGGCCCAGGCCCGGGTGGTCCAGGCGGTGTCGATGTGGACGCCCAGGATGTCCACGCCGCCCTTGGGCAGCAGGACCAGCGCCTCGTAGGCCAGGAAGAACTGGATGAAGAGCGGCGAGCCGCGGAAGACGAAGACATACCAGTCGGCCGGCTTGCGGATCCAGGGGCTGCGCGCGGTGCGGGCCAGGGCGATGGCATTGGCCAGGAAGAAGCCCGCCCCCAGGGCGAGAATGCCGAAATAGAGGTTCCAGATCATCCCTGACCCGATCAGGGTGAACTGCTGGCAGAGCGTGAAATCGGTGCGAGGCAGCAGGTTCTCGCCGATCCCGATGGAACGCAGCCCGTAGGCCTGGATGGTCTCCCAGCAGGTCATGCTCATGCCGAAGCCTCCCGGCCGGACCGGATTGCGTGGAAGGAATGCGCAGGGATGTGCAAAAGCCCTTGCGCGGTCATGCCCCGGCCCTCCGCAAGGCTTCGCCACCCGCCGTGGCCTGGCCATGGCTGAGCTTGCGGGTGATCCGGGAGATGCCGATTTCCGATATGCGCGTGAACATGAGGTAGAAGACCATCAACGCCAGGAAATACCACAGCCGCCAGTCGCCATGCGGATATTCATAGGCCTGGGTCTTGGACCCGCCGAGTTCGCGCGCGTAATAGACGATGTCCTTGACGCCCAGAAGGAAGAGGAGCGGCGTGGCCTTGATGAGGATCATCCACAGGTTCCCCAGCCCCGGCAGCGCATAGATCCACATCTGCGGAATCAGGATCCGGCGGAAGACCTGGCTCCGGCTCATGCCGTAGGCTTCGCCGGTTTCCAGCTGCGCGCGCGGCACCGCCTGCATCGCCCCGTAGATCACATTGGCGACGAAGGCCCCGAAGACGATGGCGAAGGTCACGACCGCCAGCATGAAGCCGTAGGCCTGATGCCAGAAGGCCGATGACTTCGCGAGCGGCACCTTGGCCTCGGGACAGACGCGGAATTCCAGTCCCTGCCAGGGCCAGGCATGGTTTTCGCAGACGACCAGGCTCTTGCCGTATTCGATGACCTGATCCAGCGCGATGACGAAGAAGAGGAAGAAGATGATGTCGGGCACGCCGCGCACCATCCAGATGTAGATCTTGCCCAGCCAGCTGACCGGCGCCACATGCGACCGGGCGGCCGTCGCGCCCAGGAACCCCATGGCCAGCGCCGCCGGGGCAGTGAGCGCCAGAAGCAGCAGGACGGTCAGGAAGGACCAGTAGAACAGGACGTGCTTGGCCGAGGTGAGATAGCAGACAGCCCAGGTCAGGCCCTCGATGGCTTTCGGATCGGCGCAGAATTCGAACATTCGCAGGTCCCGTGTGAAGGGGGCGGGCCCGCAGGCCCGCCCGGTTCAAGCCTCAGCAGCCTTCCTTGCCGGCATCGCCCCAGGTCTTGGCCTCGGGTCCGAAGTATTCCGGCTTGGTGATCATCGCGTCCAGCGTGCCGTCGCACTTCATCGACTTGATCGCCGCGTCGAACTTGGCCCGCAGCTCCTTGTCGCTTTCGCGGAAGCCGAGGCCCACGCCGCCGCCGATCGACTCTTCCTTCTCCAGCAGCACCAGCGCGCCGCCCGATTCCGCCGCGA
>JBKBRG010000013.1:10473-14602 GCA_046292325.1 Tabrizicola sp. | reverse complement strand
GCCGTTCTTCACCGCCGCGACGGTTTCCTCGGGCGTGGCGTATTCGACCAGCTGCATCCCGTTTTCAGCCACGAAGGCCGCCTGGATCGTGGAGGTCTGCGCCGCGACCGGGCCGGACTTCAGATCCACATCCGCCGAGAGCGCCAGATAGGCCGAGGAGGCCGGCGGCAGGTAGCCCTGGCTGAAGTCGATCACCGCATCGCGTTCCTCGGTGATGCTCATCCCGGCGATGATGACGTCATAGTTGCCCGACTGCAGGTTCGGAATGATCGAATCCCAGTCGTTCACCACCCATTCGCAGGTCAGTTCGGCGCGCTTGCACAGCTCGTCTCCGAGCTCGCGCTCAAAGCCCGCGACCTCGCCCGCGTCGTTGATGAAGTTGTAGGGCGGGTAGGCGCCTTCGGTGCCCAGTCGCACGACGTCCTGCGCCTGTGCGGCGCCGCCGATCGCCACGAGGGCGGTTGCGGTCAGTAGTCGTTTCATCCTTGGTCTCCCCTGTTGGATGCTTGCCGTGCCGGTCATTCGAACCAGCGGTTTTCCAGGCTGGCAAGCGTGCCGTCGCGACGCATCGCGTCCAGTGCGGCATCCAGCCGGCCCAGAAGCTCGGCGTTCCCCTTGCAGACGGCCATCGCAACGCCATCGTCGGGGATCAGTTCGGAATAGAGAAACTCCAGCCCTTCTGCGGTGACGAAGGCGTGGATGTCGGCGCGGGACTGGAACGGACCCAGCGCCAGCCCGACCTTGCCCGAAGCGACCGCCTCCAGCACCTGCGGCTCGGTCGGGAAGGCGGTATAGCTGTAACCCATCCGGCGCAGATGCGCCTCGTGCACCGTGCCCGACTGCACGCCGATCTCGGCCATGGCCGGCGACGGCGCACCGGGCGGGCCGATATACCATTCCTCGGGGTCGGTGCCGTGGTAGGGGGTGGTGAAATCGACCAGGGCGCGGCGGTCGTCGGTCACCGCCATGCCGCCGAGCACCACGTCGAAGCGTCCCGTCATCACCCCCGGGATCAGCTGGTCGAAGTTCGCCAGTTCCCAGGAACAGGACAGGGTGGCGCGGGCGCAGACCTCGTCCATCACGTCGCGTTCGAAGCCCGTGATCCTTCCGGCTTCGTCCAGATAGGTATAGGCCGGAAAAGGCGCGTCGGTGCCGATCACCACGGACTGCGAACCGGCCAGCATCAGCCCGGTCAGGACAAGCGCAAGGGTCCCGGCACAGGCCATGGTCAGCCCGCCGTTGCCGAGAGGAACCCGCGCAGCCGCTCGCTTTGCGGGTTGCCGAAAAGGTCCGCCGGCGCGCCCTGTTCCTCGATCCGGCCCTTGTGCAGGAAGATCACCTGGTCGGAACAGTCCGCCGCCAGCTTCATGTCATGCGTGACCAGCAGCATCGTCCGCCCCTCGTCGGCGAGCGCCTTGATCACCTTGACCACCTCCTGCTCCAGTTCCGGGTCGAGGGCCGAGGTGGGTTCGTCGAACAGCAGCGCCCGCGGCTCCATGCAGAGCGCCCGCGCGATCGCCGCGCGCTGCTGCTGGCCGCCCGACAGCTGCGCCGGCCAGGCATCGGCCTTGTCGCCGATGCCCACCTTGGCCAGATATTCGCGCGCCTTCGCCTCGACCTCCTTCGGGTCGCGCTTCAGCACCGTGACCGGCGCCTCCATCACGTTCTGCAGGATGGTCAGATGCGACCAGAGGTTGAACTGCTGGAACACCATCGACAGGTTGGTGCGGATCCGGGTGACCTGCTCGCGGTCGGCCGGGTGGCGATGCGGCCCCTCGCCCTTCCAGCGCACCGCCTCGCCCTCGAAGCGGATCTCGCCCTGCTGGCTGTCCTCCAGCAGGTTGCAGCAGCGCAGGAGCGTGGACTTCCCCGACCCGGACGAGCCGATCAGCGACACCACATGCCCGCGCGGCGCCACCAGATCGACCCCCTTGAGAACCTCCAGCGGACCATAGCTCTTGTGCAGGTCGCGGATCTGGATGACCGGAGTGTCGGCAGCGTCTGGCATGGGTGCTTCTGTCTTTGGCAGTCTGGCCCGCAAGTAGGAAGCAGATTGCGTGGCAATGCAACGGCGATTTGGCCGGTTGCCCCGCGCCCGGACCGTGATTTGATCAGATCGGGGCGGCAACCTGCTCGGGCGAGGGGGGATCGGGCACGTCGAGGTAATCCTGGACCGGCAGACGCAGGAAGCCCTTCAGCCGCAGGACGGCGCGGTCGTCCGGGGAAAGTGCCGCGACGGCCTCGCTGACGGCATCGTGGATCGGCGCCGGGTCCTGTCCCCTGGCCGTGATGAAGGGCAGGCCGGGCGTCGGGTCGGTGCGTCCGACGACGCGCAGGGCAGCGATGTCGGCATCGAGCGCGCAGAGCAGCGCATGCGTCACCGCATCCAGCGCCGCAAGATCGGCGCGCCCTTCGATGACAGCCCGCGCCGAGAGCCGATGCCCGCCGGTCTGCACCCCGGGCAGCAGGCTGATTCCCAGTTTCGCCGCATGGGTCTGCGGCGCGGCCCAGCCCGATTGCGACATTGGCTCGTTGTAGGCCAGCCGCGCGCCATCGAAGGCGGCCAGGTCCCGGCGCGGGTCGTCGGCGCGGGCCACGAAGACCGACCGGTAGTAGCCCGGCGGGCAGCCCTCGACCCCGTAGTCCGGCGTCCCGACATAGGTCACGCGGTGGTGCAGCCGGGCGCGGAACGGATAGCCGCAGGTCTGCGACAGCACCAGGTCCGGCGCGGTCCATGCGTCCCAGTAGGCGTGTTCTCCCCGGGTCAGCACCTCGGGCGCGGCGATGCCACGGCCAAGAAGGCCGGTGCGGATCAGCGCCCAGAGCCGGTCGTTCGCCCCTTGCGCCGGTCCGAAGTCATACATCCCGAGGCTGGCGATCATTCCCGTTCGGCCCTCTGCCGCGCCAGCGAGGATTCGACATCCGTCAGCCCCAGAAGATTCGCCACCAGCCGCATCAGCCGGTCCTCATGCGCCTCGCGCAGGCCATCGGCCATCGCCACCGACCAGAGCGCGGTCATCAGCTCTGCCCGGTCCTCCAGCGGCACCGCCTCTTTCAGCGCGCGGGTGAAGCGGACGGTATCGGGCGCCTCGGCTTCCAGCGCCTCGGCCTCGGTCCGCAGTCGCGCGGTGGCGAAGGGGTCGAGGCCATAGCGGCGCGCCAGCACCCGGTCGATCCGCTCGACCTCTTCGGCGGCATAGAGACCGTCGGTGCGGGCAACGCGGACCAGAAGCGCCGCCAGCGCCAGGCGGGCGTCCGGTTCCGGCAGGCGGGCGGGTTCGGGGGCCAGAAGGCGGCGGAGAAGGTCGATCATGCGCCGAACCTAGGGCTTTGCGGCGGGCTTGGAAAGCCGGGCAAACCGGGACGTGATCGCGGCCAGTTCCTCGGCCAGCCCGTAGGGCGGGTTGACGATGAACAGGCCAGAGCCTTCCATCCGGTGCCCCTCGCGCGCCGGCGGAAAGCGGACCTCGTGGCGCAGGCCCTCGGGGAGGGCGGCTTCCAGCGCCTTCAGCATCGGGCCATGCGCGCCGCCCCTCAGGATCGGATACCACAGGATCAGCAGCCCGACATTCCACTTGCGGTGGATGTTCGCCATGTGGCGCGGGATCGCCTCGTAATCCGCCTTCACCTCGTAGGACGGGTCGATCAGCATCAGCCCCCGGCGCGGGGTGGGAGGCGTCAGCGCCAGCGCCAGCGCGAACCCGTCGCGCTGGTGGACATGCGCGCCCCAGTCCTTCGCGGCCCGGGCCAGCGCAGCGTGTTCCTGCGGGTGCAGCTCGGCCAGGTGCAGGCTGTCGCCTTCGCGCAGGCCCAGCGCCGCGATCAGGGGCGAGCCGGGATAGGCCCGCGCGCCATATTGCGCCCGTGCCTCTTCCAGCCGCTGCCGGTAGGGGTGGTCGGGTGGAAACAGCCCCTCGGCCAGCGCGATCCCCGCGGCAGCCTCGCCGGTCCGCACCGCCTCGGCGGCGCCCAGATCATAGACCCCGCGTCCGGCATGGGTCTCGATATAGGTCAGCGGCTTGTCCTTGCGGGTCAGGTAGTCCAGCACCCAGGCCAGGGCCGCGTGCTTGTGGACATCCGCCAGGTTCCCGGCGTGGTAGAGGTGCTGGTAGGAAAGCATGTCCTTGCC
>JBKBRG010000013.1:4338-10463 GCA_046292325.1 Tabrizicola sp. | reverse complement strand
TGGGAAGCACCGGCCCGCTTGCGGGGCGCTTCCGAACGGCGTAGGAGCGACGCGCCGGGAAAGCGGAGGATGCGATGGAAATCTTCACCTATCAGGGTCTGGTCGCCCTGATGCAGGTCATCGGGATCGATCTGGTGCTGGCGGGGGACAACGCCATCGTCATCGGTCTTGCGGCAGCCGGACTGCCGAAGGACCAGCGCAAGAAGGCAATCCTTGTCGGCATCATCGCAGCCACCGTCATGCGCATCGGCTTTGCGCTGATCACGACGCAGCTGCTGGAGATCATCGGCCTTCTCCTGGTCGGCGGCCTGCTTCTGCTCTGGGTCTGCTGGAAGATGTGGCGCGAATTGCAGACCAGCCACACCGAGGAACACGCCGCCGTCGAGGCCCTGGCCGAGACCGACCTGAACGCCGATGGCACCATAGCGGACGGGGCGCAGCGCAAGACCTTCGCCCAGGCCGCGACCCAGATCGTGATCGCCGACGTGTCGATGAGCCTCGACAACGTGCTTGCCGTGGCCGGAGCCGCGCATGGCCACCCGACCGTCCTGATCGTCGGTCTTGTCCTGTCGATCGCGCTCATGGGGTTTGCGGCCAGCTGGATCGCCAACCTGCTGAGCCGCTACCGCTGGATCGCCTATCTCGGGCTGCTCATCATCCTCTACGTCGCGCTCAAGATGATGTGGGAAGGCTGGCACGAGGTCGAGCCGATCGTTCTGGGCATGCTGCACTAGGCGCCTCGGTCAGGCGTCATCCTCGTCTGCGGGCGGGTCGGATTGCCGGCCCGCCAGCACGTCGTCGAGTTCGCGCTGGCGGCGCGCTTCCTTCCGGGCGATGGCCTTCAGGATGTCCCGGCGACCGGGGCAGAGATGCAACACGTCCGCCCGCCGCTGCCGCATGATCGCCAGGTCCTGCCGCAGCTTGCGCACCCGGTCCTCCCTGGACTGGAACGACAGGCCGATGCTGCGGCGATAGCGCAGAAGGCGGTCCTCCAGCCAGGTGACGCCGCCCAGGAGCCGGGCGCGGAACATCAGCACCTGGTCCTCGAAGATCTCGGTCTCGGTGATCGGCCCGAAGCGGTCGAACAGATCACGGTGCCAGGCGCTGCTGGCCCCGAGGGCGTGCGAGACCGCCTTGGCAAGCTCCGGCAGGGTTTTCCGTTGCAGCGCCTCGGGGCGGGTCCGGTCGCGCTGCCTGTCCAGCACCATGCCCGAGGCGTCCATGTCGGTCACGTTGGAATAGACATAGCGCGGATCGTCCCGCGCGATGGCCTCGGCGATGACGCGGGCGCGCCGGGGTTCCGAGATGTCGTCGCCGGCATTGTAGATCAGCCAGTCCGACGTCGCGAGGTCGAAGAGCCGGTTGACATGGCCGATCAGCCCGAGGTTCCGCGGGTTGCGGTTCAGGACGATCCGGTGCGGCCCGGCATAGGCCGCGGCCATGTCGGACATGATGCAGAAGGTGTCGTCGGGCGAACAGTCGTCGCTCAGCACGATTTCCAGATCGGGATGATCCTGCGCGAAGGCGGCCGCCACGGTGTCGGCGATGAAGGCCTCCTGCCGGTAGGCCATGACGACAAGGGACAGACGCATGCGGCGCTCCTCCGGGATGCGGCGACTATGCGGCGCGGCGCGGACCGCTGCAACAGGGTCCGGCCCGGCGTGACGGCAGACCGGCGGGGCAGGGAGCCGATCAGACCAGCCGGCTGACCTCGACCGCGGCACGCACGAAATCGGCGAACAGCGGATGGGGCGCGAAGGGTTTCGACTTCAGCTCGGGATGGAACTGGACGCCGATGAACCAGGGGTGGTCCTTGACCTCGACGATCTCGGGCAGCCGGCCGTCCGGCGACATGCCCGAGAAGATCAGGCCGCATCGTTCAAGGTCGTCGCGATACTGGATGTCCACCTCGTAGCGGTGGCGATGACGTTCCTCGATCACCGTGGTGCCATAGACCTGCGCGACCTTCGAGCCTTCCTTGAGGTTCGCGGTATAGGCGCCTAGCCGCATGGTGCCGCCCTTGGCGTCGTCGGCCTTGCGCCGCACCGTGTGGTTGCCCTGCACCCATTCCTTCAGGTGATAGACGACCGGGGTGAAGCGCTTCTCGCCCGCCTCGTGGTCGAATTCCTCGGACCCCGCGTTCTTGACACCGACAAGGTTCCGCGCGGCCTCGATCACCGCCATCTGCATGCCGAGGCAGATGCCGAGGTAGGGGATCTTCTTTTCCCGCGCGAAGGTCGCGGCGCGGATCTTGCCTTCCGTCCCGCGTTCGCCGAAGCCGCCGGGAACAAGAATGGCGTGGAAGTTCTCCAGCCAGGGGGCCGGGTCTTCGCGTTCGAAGATCTCGGCGTCGATCCATTCGGCGCGGACGCGGGTGCGGTTGGCCATGCCGCCATGGGTCAGCGCCTCGGCGATCGACTTGTAGGCGTCCTCGAGCTGCGTGTATTTGCCGACGATGGCGATGCGGACTTCGCCTTCGGGGTGGTTCAGACGATCCATCACGTCTTCCCAGCGGGCCAGGTTGGGCTTGGGCGCGGGCGTGATGCCGAAGGCATCGAGCACCGCCTGGTCGAGCCCGGCCTTGTGATAGGCCAGAGGCGCCTCGTAGATCGTGCTGAGGTCATAGGCCGGGATCACCGCTTCCTTCCGCACGTTGCAGAACAGCGCGATCTTCTCGCGTTCCCGGTCCGGGATCGGGTGCTCGCTGCGGCAGACCAGGACATCGGGGGCAAGGCCGATGGATTGCAGCTCCTTGACCGAGTGCTGCGTGGGCTTCGTCTTGAGTTCCCCGGAAGCCGCCAGGTAGGGCAGCAGCGTCAGATGCATCAGGATCGACTGGCCGCGCGGGCGTTCGTGGATGAACTGTCGGATCGCCTCGAAGAAGGGCAGGCCCTCGATGTCGCCGACCGTGCCGCCGATCTCGCACAGCATGAAATCCACCTCGTCGTCGCCGATCCTGAGGAAATCCTTGATTTCATTGGTGACGTGGGGGATGACCTGGATCGTCTTGCCCAGGTAGTCGCCGCGGCGTTCCTTCTCGAGCACGTTCGAGTAGATGCGGCCGGAGGAGATGCTGTCGGTCATCCGTGCATGCACCCCGGTGAAACGTTCGTAATGGCCGAGGTCGAGGTCGGTTTCCGCCCCGTCGTCGGTGACAAAGACCTCGCCATGCTCGAAGGGCGACATCGTGCCGGGATCGACGTTCAGATAGGGGTCCAGCTTGCGCAGACGGACGGTGTAGCCGCGGGCCTGGAGAAGCGCGCCGAGAGCGGCGGAGGCAAGGCCCTTGCCGAGAGAGGAGACGACGCCGCCGGTGATGAAAATGTAACGCGCCAAGGCGGAACTCCCGTGTTTGTCGGCGATTCGGATGGGGTGGAATCGCGGCACCACGGGAGTTGAGCTATAGCCGCTCCCGCAGAGGTTAGCAACGCCTCGCCCGCTAGATCATGCGGGCAGGGGCAGAATGAACGGCAATCGGTTGTGGGTCAGTTGCCCGTGGCCGGCGGCGCGGCGGGTTCATCGGCGCGCTGCGGCGTGACGGGGGCATCCCCGCTTCCGGTCGTCATTCCCGGCAGCGTCAGGTCGGTGCCGGCCAAGCCGCCGCCGGTCGCCGGGGCCGAGGTTGCGGGTGCGTCCGCCGGTGCGGTGGTGGTCGCGGTGTCCACCACAGATCCGCCATCGCTGCCGCGGGTGGCAAGGATGGTCAGCGTGATCGAGGTCACGATGAAGGCCGCCGCGAAGATCCAGGTCAGCTTGGTCAGCGCCGTCGCGGCGCCCCGCGCCGACATCGTGCCGCCGCCCCCGCCCATGCCGAGCCCGCCGCCTTCCGAACGCTGCAACAGCACCACGCCGATGAGGAGGAGAGCGAGGATCAGGTGGATGGTGAGGATGACGTTTTCCATGGGCCTTCCCGGAAGCTGACGCGCCTATCTAGGCGGAAGGGAACCGGGGCGCAAGTGCGCAGGCGCCCGGCCGGTCTGCCGCCATCGAGGCAGTGCTGCGCGGCGCGGGGCGAAACCGGCCTTCGCGAACCGGCCCGGACCGGGCCGGGCGCCGCGACCTTGCGAAGCAGGGCGGTTCGGCAGGCGCCCGGCGGGAGGGAAAGGCAGAGGTGACCGGACCGAAGGCGGCGGAATCCGCTGCGCCGCGGGCGAGGCGGCCGACCGACGCCGCATCGGCCTCGGGTGTCTCGGCAGACCTGATCCCCGCGCGATGCGGCGGCCCCGGGTCAGGGGTAGGATGGGCGCATGGCCACCAGGCATCTGCCCTGCGGTTCGTCCGGTCCCGGCGCGCTTGCCGCAGGCCACCGGACCCTCTCCGGCATGCCCGTTGGCGGGCGGGCTTTCAGCCTTCCACCTCGTCCGTGGTCTGCTGGCCCGACAGGCGCTGGCGCAGGATCGACCAGCTCATGCCCACCCCGAGGATCAGCGACAGGACGATCAGCACGAGCCAGGTGTTCAGAGCCGAGTTGTCCAGCCCCAGCAGGCCCCAGTCGGTCAGCACCCAGAGACCGGCCGCGAAGATCGCGGCGATGACGGCAGCCCCGAGCAGGCCGATCGAGCGCATGGTGGCAACGAGGTAGACCATCGCCGCAACGCCAAGCAGAAGCCCCGTGAAGACGATCAGCGGAGTCTGTTCGCCCCAGGCCGACCGTGCCCAGGTGACATAGTTCCAGGATGTCGGATTGAAGATCGCGGCGAGAAGGAGGAAGGCGCCGAACCAGCGAAGGAGAAAGCCCATGATCCAGTCCCGGACGGTTGCAGTTCCAGCATGCTAGCCGCGCGGGCGGTGCAGGCAAGTGGGCGATTTGCAGGGTTTCCCCCCCGACTGCCTGTCGCTATACCCCGCTTGGTTTCGGGACTGACTCGGGGAATGACATGGCCAACGTCGTCGTGGTGGGTGCCCAGTGGGGCGATGAGGGTAAGGGCAAGCTGGTGGACTGGCTGTCCGAACGCGCAGATGTGATCGCCCGGTTCCAGGGCGGGCACAACGCGGGCCATACGCTGGTCATCGGCAACACGGTCTACAAGCTTTCGCTTCTGCCGTCCGGCATCGTGCGGGGGGGCAAGCTGTCGGTCATCGGCAACGGCGTGGTGGTGGATCCCTGGCATCTGGTCGCCGAGATCGAGAAGCTGCGCGGGCAGGGGGTGGATGTCAGCCCCGAGAACCTGATGCTGGCCGAGAATGCCAGCCTGATCCTTCCGATCCACGGCGAACTCGACCGGGGGCGCGAGGCGCAGACGACGGTCGCCAGGATCGGCACCACGGGTCGCGGGATCGGCCCGGCCTACGAGGACAAGGTCGGTCGCCGGGCGATCCGGGTGGCGGACCTCTTTGACGCGGCGACGCTGGACACGCGGATCGGTCGGTTGCTGACGCACCACAACGCCCTGCGCGCCGGTCTGGGGCTGGACCCGGTGGACCCCGCGGCGCTGAAGGCGCAGCTGCTGGAGATCGCGCCGAAGCTGAAGCCCTATGCTGGCCCGGTCTGGAAAGTCCTGAACGAGGCGCGGCGGGCGGGCAAGCGGATCCTCTTCGAGGGGGCGCAGGGCTCGCTTCTCGACATCGACTACGGGACCTATCCCTATGTGACCAGTTCCAACACCATCGCGGGGCAGGCGGCGACGGGCACGGGGGTCGGGCCCACGGCCATCGATTTCGTGCTGGGGATCGTCAAGGCCTACACGACGCGGGTGGGCGAAGGCCCGTTCCCGGCGGAACTGCATGACGAGGACGGGCAGCGTCTGGGCGAGCGGGGCCACGAATTCGGCACCGTGACGGGCCGCAAGCGCCGCTGCGGCTGGTTCGACGCGGTGCTGGTGCGCCAGACCTGCGCGACCTCGGGCGTCTCGGGGATCGCCCTGACGAAGCTTGACGTGCTGGACGGGTTCAAGACCCTGAAGATCTGCGTGGGCTACGACCTCGACGGTCAGAGGCTGGACCATCTGCCGATCGCCGCCGACGAACAGGCCCGCTGCAAGCCCATCTACGAAGAGATGGAAGGCTGGTCCGAGACCACCGCTGGCGCCCGGTCCTGGGCCGAGCTTCCCGGTGCGGCGATCAAGTATGTGCGGCGGATCGAGGAGTTGATCCAGTGCCCGGTCGCGCTACTGTCCACTTCGCCC
>JBKBRG010000013.1:0-4328 GCA_046292325.1 Tabrizicola sp. | reverse complement strand
GGGACGACACGATCCTGGTGACCGACCCCTTCGCCGACTGAGAGAGGCGCTGATCGTGTCGCTGCGCCCGCCCTTCGCGGGCAGGACGGGAGAGCGGAAATGACGCTGAGCTACAAGGCCCGCAGGCGCTGGGCACTGGTGATCCTGCTGATCGGCCTGCCCGCCTATGTCGTGGCGGCCGTGACGCTGGTGGGACTGATCGAACGTCCCTCGGTGCTGGTCGAACTGGCGATCTACCTGGGTCTCGGCTTTGCCTGGGCCTTGCCGTTCCGGTTCATCTTTCGCGGCATCGGCCAGGCGGACCCGGATGCGGACAGACCGGCGACCGAAAGGACGGACGGGCGCGGCCCATCCGTCTGATCCTGCCGGAATGGCGGCCTGAACCGTCAGCTGAGGCGGCGGGCCTCGGCCAGGTAGGGCGAGCTTTCGGTCAGGCTGTAGTGACCGCGCGTGACCTTCTCGATCCGGCCGGTCCGCAACAGCGTGCCGAAGCTGCGCAGGCCGTCCTCGCGGCTGACCGGCTTGCCGCCCGCGCTGGCGACCATCCGGCGCATCAGCTGCGGGCGGGTGAACTGCGGGCGCTTCTCGACGCAGGTGGCGTAGGCGGCAGCGGCTTCAAGCAGTTCGGCCATCGACCGCGCGCCCACCGACTGGGCAAAGGCGGAAAGGCCGGCTTCGTCGATCTCTGCGTTGTCCTCGGCCAGATCCTCATCCTCGGCGGCCTCGGCCGGGGTGCCGTAGGACGGCTTTTCCAGCACGATGCCGCGGGCGGGGGCGGCCGAGGCGGCAACCGCGGCGCCGGCGCCGATGGCACCCGACAGCCTGCCGGTGCGCAGTGCCACCATGGGCTGGCCGGCGGGACCGGCCGGCGCGATCCCGGGGACTGCCGGCGCCAGCGACGGGGCAGGAGCCGCGGGGGCGGGGGCAACGGCCGGGGGCACCCGGTCGATGCGCTGTTCGGAAACCAGGACCAGCGGCGGAGGGCTGATCATGCCGGGACGGATGGTGCCGGGGCGCGGCTCCTGCGGCCGGATGTTGACCGACTTGCGGCGGGTCGGCTTGACCTCGGACGGCGCGGGGGGCGCTTCGGGCGCGTCGGGCTGGATCGCCTCGGCCAGATCGTCGCGATACGGATCGAGGTTGGCGTCGCCGCGCGGCGCCTCATAGTCCAGATCGGCACGGTCGGCCGCGGTCGAGGCGACGGCGGCCTTCAGTCGCGACAAGGCCTCCTGCCGGCGCTTGTTCGTCTCTTCCGCCATGACCTCTTCGGCCTGTTGCATCAGGCGGGCGATCTCGTCGGACTCGCTCTCCCGCGCCTGCGGCCGCGTTTCAGAGGCGTCGGCTGCCGAGCCGTCCTCATCCGGGTGCAGCAGCACGACACGCGAACTCAGCCTGCGCGACCGTCTGGCGGCCCTTGCATCCGGCTCGGGCTCGATGGCCGCGGCCTCCGCAACGATCTCGGCCGGCGCCTCGGTCAGCAGGGCCGGGCTGTCGTCGGGACGATCCATCCCGTCGGCCCCGGCCGGGACCGGATCGGCGGCGTGGGGGCGGGTGACGGCAAAATCCGCATCCGGCTGCACCCCGCCGAGGGTCGGCGCATCCTCGGGCAGAGGATCCTCGGTGGCCAGGGCGAAGGGATCGGCCGGCGCGATCCCGGCGATCTGCTCAAGCTCTTCGGGCAGGGGATCCTCAGCCATGGCTGCGAAGGTGGTCGCCTCGGGCACGGCCTCGGCCGGGGTGGCGGCATCGAGCGCAACGAGATCCGCGATGTCGGCAGGGTCGACAGCGGCCTCGGTCTGCGGTTCGCCATCGAGGTCGGTGTCACCGAACGGGTCGTAAGCATCGGCAAAGGACCGGATCGGCCGGTCAGCCTCGGTCCCGTCCGCGACCAGCGCCCCGAGCCGGGTGGCGACATCGGGGATGTCGTGCTCCGCAGCTTCGGCAAGAGAGGATTCGAGGGGTTCAAAAGCCTGAACGGTCGGCTCGGGGCCGGTTTCCGAAGCTGCCGATCGGGCGAAGGGTTCGTGCGTTTCGGCAGGCGATGCCCGGAAGGGCTGTGCCGCATCGGTGATGTCATCGGCGAGGGCTTCCGAGGGCGCGTCGGCCAGTTCGGCAGCCGCCGGATGCACCGAACGGCGGATCCGTGCCAGCTTTGCCGCCACGCCCTCGGGAATCTCTTCCTTCAGCGAGGGTTCGGCGGCGGCATCTTCCCCGAACGGCGTCCCGCCCTCCTGCGTCAGCCGGCCCCGGCGGCGTTCAGGCGCGACATTGAACTGGATGCGCGGCGAAACGGCGGGTTCGGCAGGCGGTCCATCGGCCAGGGCCTCGGCCTTCGGGGCGGTGTCGCGCAGGGCGGCGCCGGACAGCCGCGCCACCTCGCGTTCGGCAAGCCGGTGCAGCATGGCGGCATCCGGTGGCGGCGGCTCGGCGCCGAAGTGGCGGTCCTGCGCGGCCAGATCCCGGAAATATTCGGCGATCGCCTTCATGGTATCGAAGGGATTCTCGAACCCTTCCAGCGTGCAGCTGAAAGTCCCGTAGGAAACGGTCAGAATCTTGCTTTCACTGGTCATGACTGGACAGCCTTTCGCCTTGGTCGTCGCACGATACGCTTCTGCACCGTCCTATTGCATGGACAGACCGGGGTAATTTGATGGATTGATTGTGGCCGCAGCCCGCGGAATCTGCCTTAATTGGATACAGTGTTACATGAAATCGACGATTGTCCAGTCAGCCCATGGAGTGACGCTGGCCGGTGGGGGGCCAATTCCCGCGCGAGATCTTGCGCTTGCGCTGGCGCGCGCGCCGGTCGCCGTGGCGGCCGACGGCGGGGCCGACCGGCTGTTGCGGCATGGGGTCACGCCCGAAGCGGTGATCGGGGACATGGACTCGATCTCGGGCGCGGCGCGGCAGGTGATTCCCGCCGAACGCCAGCACCTGGTGGCCGAGCAGGTGACCACGGATTTCGACAAGGCGCTGCGGCTGATCGAGGCGCCGCTCGTCCTGGCCCTTGGCTTCGCCGGGGCACGGCTGGACCATGGCCTTGCCGCCTTTTCCACCCTGGTCGCGCAGGCGGACCGGCGCTGCATCCTGCTCGGACCGAAGGATTTCGCCTTCGCCGCCCCGTCGCGACTGACGCTGGACCTGCAACCGGGCGAGCCGTTCTCGCTGTTCCCGATGGCCCCGGTGACGGGCGTCAGCGCGGGGCTGGAATGGCCGATCGCCGGCATCCGCTTTGCACCTGCCGGAATGATCGGCACGTCGAACCGGGTGGCTGCGCGGCGCGTCGAACTGGAATTCGACCAGCCGGGCATGCTGGTCATCCTGCCGCGGCGGCGGCTCGATGCGGCGATCAGGGCGCTGCGGTCAGCGCCGTGACGGCTGCGGCCTTGTTCCGCGCGCTCAGCCGCTCTCGGTGGATGATGTAGAGGCCGGACGAGACGATGATCGCGATGCCGATCCAGGTCAGCCGGTTCGGGAAGTCGTCGAAGATCAGATAGCCCAGGATCACGGCGGTCACGATCTCGAAATAGTGCAGCGGGGCGAGCGTCGCCGAGGGCGCGAATTTCAGCGCATAGGTCATGCACATGTGACTGACCGCGGCCCAGAAGCCCACGCCGAAGAGCCACAGCCAGTTCCACCCCTCGGGCCGGATCGGGTCGAGCGCCCCGATCCCCGACCCCTCGGCCAGGATCATGACCGGCAGGCAGAGGAGAAGCCCCGTCCAGGAGGTGTGGAACTGCATCGTCACCGGGTGCATCCAGGCCGAGATCGCCCGGGTGACCAGCATGTAGAAGGCGAAGAGGAACGCCGTGGCCAGCGGCCAGAGCGCGACCAGGCCAAAGGCGGCAAGCGAGGGCTGGATCACGAACATCGCCCCGACGAAGCCCACGGCGCAGGCGGCGATGCGGCGCGGGCCGACCTGGTCGCCGAACAGGAAACGCCCCAGGATCAAGAGGATGAAGGGCTCGACGAAGACGATGGCCAGCGCGTCGGCGATCGGCATGACCTGGATGCCCGAGACGAAGGCGAAGGTCGAGAAAAGCAGCAAGAGGGCGCGCAGCGAGGTATGGCCAAGCGCGCGGGCATCGAGGCGCATTGGCAGGCGCAGGGCCAGGACGACCGGCAGCATCAGCGCGGTCTGCACCACGAAGCGTGCCGCCGTGACCTGCCCCACCGGCACGCCGTTCCCGGCGGCGAGCTTGGCCGCGACATCGAGCAGCGGCGCGATCACGCAGAAGGCGAGCATCAGGAGGACGCCCTGAAGGGTGGTGTCGCGGGTCATCCGACCTGACTACAGGGTGCCGCCCCGCCGCGCCTGCCTGAAAGCA
>JBKBRG010000012.1:0-17554 GCA_046292325.1 Tabrizicola sp. | reverse complement strand
ATCATGCATTATCGCGTGACCGAGGAGACGAACCGCCCGATCGGGCGGGACGAGCTGCTTCTGGTCGATTCCGGCGCGCAGTATGTGGACGGGACAACCGACATAACCCGCACGGTGGCAGTCGGCGATCCGGGGCGGGAGGCGCGGGAATGCTATACCCGCGTCCTTCAGGGTCTGATCGCGATCAGCCGGGTGCGGTTTCCGAAGGGGCTGGCGGGACGCGACATCGACGCGCTGGCCCGGTTCAACCTTTGGGTCGCGGGCCAGGACTACGACCATGGCACGGGGCATGGCGTGGGGGCCTTCCTGTCGGTGCATGAAGGGCCGCAGCGGATCAGCCGCCTGTCCGAGGTGCCGCTGGAACCCGGCATGATCCTGTCGAACGAACCCGGCTATTACCGCGAGGGCGCCTTCGGCATCCGGCTGGAGAACCTGATCGTGGTGCAGGAGGCCCCTGCCCTGGGCGACAACCGGGCGCAGCTGGCCTTCGAGACGCTGACCTTCGTCCCCTTCGACCGCCGCCTGATCCTGGTCGAGGACCTGTCCCCGGCAGATCGGCGCTGGCTGGACGCCTACCACGCCGAGGTGCTGCAAAGGCTGGCCAACCGGGTTTCGGGCTCTACCCTTGACTGGTTGAAGGCGGCTTGCGCGCCGCTCTGATCCCGATGGGAAGAGGGTCCGTGGCCAGCCACATCCCGATCACGCCGATCGACGGCCGGGTCACGGTTTCGGTCCGAACGCTTCGGCTGGGCGAAAGCCGGGCGGCCCCGGAACCGAGGGAGGGCGCCCATCCCCCCGTCACCCATGTGCCGCGCGCCGATGTGGACAAGTCGCGGCTGGTCCGGACCGAAAGGACCGCAACCTGCCCGTGGAAGGGCCGCGCCAACTCCTGTTCCGTCCGCGGCGAGGGTGGTCTGATCGAAAATGCCGTCCGGACCTGCGAGGACCCCAGGGCCGATGCGGTCGCCATCGCTGGGCATCTGGCCTTCTGCCCCGGCGTGACCGTCACGCGCGGCTAGCGGCCTCCTCGCGGATGCGCTGGACCATGGCGCGAAGGCCGTTCGACCGCTGGCTGGACAGGTGCTCGTTCAGACCCAGCCGGCCAAGTTCGGCTGCGGCGTCCACCTTGCCCACCTCGGCCACCGGCAGACCGGAATAGAGTGCGTGCAGGATGGCGATCAGGCCTCGCACGATCATCGCATCGCTGTCGCCCTGGAAATCGAAGCGCCCGCCTTCGACGATGGGGCGCAGCCAGACCTGGCTGGCGCAGCCCTGGACCTTCAGCGCCGGCACCTTGAAACCGTCGTCCATGGGCGGCATCGCCTTGCCCAGTTCGATGACATGGCGATAGCGGTCCTCCCAGTCGTCGAGGAAGTCGAAGGTCTCGGCAATCTCTTCGAAGGCTGCGCTGGCCATGATCTGCTCCGTTCCGTGCCTGTCAGGTAAGGCGCGGGGCCGGGACAGTCCAGCCCAAGATGCGCTTTTCAAACGCGGTGCCATCGGCTACCCAAGGGGCAACGCATCAGGAAGATCGCTCCATGTCCCTGTCCCGCCGCCACCTCGTCCTTGGTCTCGCTCTTGCCGTTGCCGGCTGCGGCGGGCTGCGGCAGAGCAAGCTGAACCCGTTCAACTGGTTCCGCAAATCCGAACCGCGCGAGAAGGTCAGCCTGCCGGCAGCGAAGGCCGATGATCGTCAGCTTGCCGAGGTCGTCATGACGATGGCGGTCGAGCCCATGCCCGGCGGCGCCATCGTGCGGGCGCGGGGCCAGATGCCGGTGCAGGGCTACTGGAACGCCGAGCTGGTGCCGCAACCGGTGACCGAGGACGGCACGCTGATCTACGAATTCCGGGTCGCTCCTCCCGCGACGAAGACCGACGCCAACACCCCGCAATCGCGGCAGGTGGACGTGGCGATCTACATCTCGAACGTCAAGCTGGAGAACGTGCGCGAAATCGTGGTGCAGGGCGCCACCAACGCGCGGGCATCGCGGCGCTAGGCGGCGCATCCTGCGGCCGCGCCGCCCCGTCCGTCGCGGACGGCATGAGGCGGGATGCGGCCGGTGACGCGCGTCAGGGCCGGGATGCTCAGAGCTGGACCACCCGCACTTCGCTGCCCTTTGCAGACAGGGCGATCTCGCCCTTGCAGAGCCGCATCGCATCCTCGCCGAAGGCCTCGCGCCGCCAGCCGCTGAGGGCTGGCACGTTGCGTTCGCCCGCCGCGATCAGGTCGAGATCGGCCGACGAGGCGATCAGCCGGGGCGCGACACCCAGGGATTCGGATTTGGCCTTGAGCAGCACGCGCAGCAGGTCGGCCAGCGCCGGGTTGACCTGCAACTGCTCGCGTCCGTTTTCGAGCCGCGGAATATCCTCGGGCCGCATCTCCAGGCCCTCCTTCACCGCGGCAAGGATGCCTTCGGCGATCTCGGGCTTGCGGCCTTCGCGCATCAGCAGACGCGAGCGGCCCAGTTCCTCGGCCGTGGTGGGCCTGGTCGAGGCAAGCTCCAGCAGTGCATCGTCCTTCATCACCCGGCTGCGCGGCACGTTCTGCGCCTGTGCATAGGCCTCGCGGAAGCGCGCCAGCGCCTTGACCACGGCCAGGAAACGGCCAGAGGTGGTGCGGGTCTTGATGCGCTGCCAGGCCTCGTCGGGGTGGATGGTATAGGTCGCGGGATCGGTCAGGGCGGCGAGTTCCTCGGCCACCCATTCGGCGCGGCCGTTCTTCTTCAGCTGGGCCGCAAGCCATTCGTAGATCACCCGCAGGTGGGTCACATCGGCCAGCGCATATGCCTTCTGTGCGTCCGAAAGCGGCCGGCGCGACCAGTCGGTGAAGCGCGAGGTCTTGTCCAGATCGGCCCGGGCGATCTTCTTGACCAGGGTCTCGTAGCCCACCTGTTCGCCAAAGCCGCAGACCATGGCGGCAACCTGCGTGTCGAACAGGGGCTTGGGGAACACCCCGCCCTCGACGAAGAAGATCTCCAGGTCCTGCCGGGCGGCATGGAAGACCTTGACCGTCGCCTCATGGCGGAAAAGGTCGTAGAGCGGTTCGAGCGACATCTCCGGCCCCTCGATCGGGTCGACCAGCACCGCCTCGCCCGCGCCGGGAAGCGCCATCTGGATCAGGCACAGCTTGGACCAGTAGGTCCGCTCGCGCAGGAATTCGGTGTCGAGGGTGACGAAGGGCTGGCTCTTGGCAAGCGCGCAATAGGCGGCGAGATCCTCGGTCGTTGTGATCGTGCGCATGAGCAGTCCTTTCGTCGCGGGGTCATCCCGCCCGTGCAGTTGCGTCTTAGGGGTGCGGGGCGAAAAAGGAAAGGGCGGGCTTGCGGCGGCCCGCGGCGCGTGAACAAGTGACGCGGAACATGGAGGGACGGTGATGCGCGGGCTCTGGCTGGTGGCGGGGTTCCTGTTCCTGGGGCTGGGTCTTCTGGGCGTGGTGCTGCCCGTGCTGCCGACGACGCCCTTCCTGCTTTTGTCCGCCGGGTGCTTTGCGAAATCCGCGCCCCGGCTGCATCGCTGGCTGCTGGCGCATCCGACCTTCGGCCCGCCGATCCGCAACTGGGAGGAGAACGGCGCCATCTCGCGCCCGGCCAAGCGGCTGGCGGTGGGCAGCATGGTGGCGGTCCTTGGCCTGTCGCTGATCCTTGGGCTGGGCTGGAAGCTGCTGCTGGCGCAAGGCGTGCTGATCGCGGCGGGCTGCGCCTTCATCCTGACGCGGCCGGACGGGCCTCAGTCCAGATAGACCGGGGTGCGATCGCCCTGCGCAAAGCGGCGCAGGACAGCGGGGTAGAGGCGGTGCTCCTGCTCCAGAACGCGCGCGGCGAGCGTGGCTTCGGTGTCGCTGGGCAGGACCGGCACGCGCGCCTGGCCGAGGATGGGACCGGCGTCGAGATCGGCGGTCACTTCGTGGACGGTGCAGCCGGCCTGCCTGTCGCCGGCGGCGAGCGCGCGGGCATGGGTGTGCAGGCCGGGATATTTCGGCAGAAGCGAGGGGTGGATGTTCAGCATCCGCCCCTGGTGGCGGGCGATGAAGCCGGGCGTCAGGATGCGCATGAAGCCCGCAAGGCACAGGATGTCCGGTCGGGCGGCGTCGATATGGGCGGCAAGCGCGGCCTCGAAGCCCTCACGGTCGCGGCCGAAGGGGCGGTGATCGACGGCGGCGGTCGGGATGCCCAGCGCGGCGGCCCTGGCAAGCCCCCCCGCCTGCGGATCGTTCGCGGCGACGAGGACGGGTTCGGCGTAACCGCCCTGTCCCATGTCCCGCAGCAGGGCCAGCATGTTCGAGCCACCCCCGGAAATCAGGATGGCGACGCGCTTCACAACAGGCGGCCCCGGTAGATGACCCCCTGCCCTTCGACGATGCGGCCAAGGCGGGTCACCGTCTCGCCTTCGCCTTGCAACAGCGCGGTCAGCGCCTCGGCCCTGTCCTCGGCGACGACGAGGATCATGCCGATGCCGCAGTTGAAGGTCTTGAGCAGTTCGGGTTCCGACATCCTCGCCGTGCCGGCCAGCCAGCGGAAGACCGGGGGCAGGTCCCAGGCGCCAAGGTCGATCTCGCAGGCCAGCCCCTCGGGCAGGACGCGCGGCGGGTTTTCCGTCAGACCGCCGCCGGTGATATGGGCGAGGCCGTGGACGCCGCCCGCACGGATGGCGGCCAGCACCTGCCGGACATACAGCCGGGTGGGCGTCAGCAACGCCGCGCCGAGGCTGCCGTCCGAGAAGGGCGAGGGCGCGTCCCAGCCGAGGCCCGACAGTTCCACCACCTTGCGCACGAAGCTGTAGCCGTTGGAATGGACGCCCGAGGAGGCAAGGCCGAGGAGAACGTCCCCCTTGGCCACATCGCGCGGCAGGTCCTGCCCGCGCTCCATCGCGCCGACGGCGAAACCCGCCAGGTCGAAATCGCCCCTGTGATACATGCCCGGCATCTCTGCCGTCTCGCCGCCGATCAGCGCGCAGCCGGCGCCGGCGCAGCCCCGGGCGATGCCCTCGACGATGCGGGCGGCCTGATCGACCTCAAGCTTGCCGGTGGCGAAATAGTCGAGGAAGAACAGGGGCTCGGCCCCCTGGCAGACGAGATCGTTCACGCACATGGCCACGAGGTCGATGCCGATCGTATCGACATGTCCGGTGTCGATGGCGATCCTGAGCTTGGTGCCCACGCCGTCGGTGGCCGCGACGAGGATCGGGTCCCGGTAGCCCGCGGCCTTGAGGTCGAAGAGCGCGCCGAAGCCGCCGAGGCCGCCCATGGTGCCGGGCCGGTTCGTGGCCTTCGCGGCGGGCTTGATCCGGTCCACCAGCGCGTTGCCCGCGTCGATGTCCACGCCGGCATCGGCATAGGTCAGTCCGCCTTGCCCCTTGGTCATCTGCCTGTCCCCCGCATGGATTCGCTTGCCCGGCCCGCATAGACGATTGCCCTCGGGCGCGCAACGCGCGCCCGCTTGACCACTCGTCCGGTTCTGCTAGGCAGGGTCAGGCTACGGGCCTGTAGCTCAATTGGTCAGAGCAGGGCGCTCATAACGCCTTGGTTGGGGGTTCGAGTCCCTCCGGGCCTACCACTCTGCCGCAGCCGTTCACGCCACCCGATCCCGCGGCTCGCGGCCCTCGAAGAAGGCGGTCAGGTTTTCCAGCACGCGGAAGCCCATCGCCTCGCGCGTCTCGCGCGTGGCGGATCCGAGATGCGGCAGCAGCACGAGGTTGTCGGCATCGAGAAGCGCGTCCGGAATGTCCGGCTCGCGCTCGAACACGTCCAGCCCCGCGCCGGCGATGGTGCCGAACCAGAGCGACTGGGCCAGCGCGTGTTCGTCCACCACCTCGCCCCGGGCCGTGTTGATGAGGAAGGCCGTGGGCTTCATCAGGTCCAGCCGGCGGGCGTTGATGAGATGGCGGTTCGCAGCCCCCCCGGGGCAATGCAGCGAGACGAAATCGCATTGGGGCAGCAGGTCCTCGATCGTGGGGACCTGGATCGCGTTGTAGCGGGCGAGGACTTCGGCGGGGACCGGAGAGCGGTTCTGGACGATGATCTTCATCCCGAATCCGAAATGCGCGCGTTGTGCCATGGCCTGCCCGATCCGACCAAAGCCGATGATGCCCAGCGTCGCGCCCGAAACCTTGGTGCCGATCAGATGCGTCGGGCGCCAGCCGGTCCAGCGGCGCGCGCGCACCTCGCGTTCGCCTTCGCCGGCGCGGCGGGCAACCATCAGCATCAGCGTCATCGCGATGTCGGCGGTGCATTCCGACAGCACGTCCGGGGTGTTGGTCACCGCGATGCCACGGCTTTTCGCGGCCTGGGTGTCGATATGCGCGAAGCCCACGCCGTAATTCGCCAGAAGGCGGGTGCGGGGGGTGGCCGCCTCGAAGACCGAGGCGGGCAGCCTGTCGGTGACGGTGGGGAGGATGGCGTCGTAGCGGGTCATGGCCTCGCGGAAGTCGGCCTCGGTCAGCGGCTTGTCCGACGGGTTGAGATCGACATCGAAGTTCGCGGCCATCCGCGCCTCGACCGCCTGCGGCCAGCGCCGGGTGACCAGGACCCTGGGCTTGTTCATCCTCCCCCTCCCCTTCCTCAGGCGGCGCGCCTGGCCATGACCCTTGCCACGGTTTCGCCGATCACCGAAGGATTTTCGGCGACGGTCACGCCGGCGGCGGTCAGGATTTCCACCTTTTCCGACGCGCTTTCCCCGAAAGCCGAGATGATCGCGCCCGCATGGCCCATGGTGCGGCCCTTTGGCGCGGTCAGGCCCGCGATATAGGCGATGACGGGCTTGGTCATGTGGTTCTGGATGTATTCCGCGGCTTCGGCTTCCTGCGGGCCGCCGATCTCGCCGATCATGCAGACGACGTGGGTTTCGGGATCGGCCTCGAAGCGTTCGAGGATGTCGCGGAAGGACGACCCGTTGATCGGGTCGCCGCCGATCCCCACCGAAGTCGATATGCCGATGCCGCGGTCCTTCAGCTGCTGGGCGGCCTCATAGCCGAGCGTCCCCGAGCGGCTGACGATGCCGACATTGCCCGGCAGGTAGATGTGGCCGGGCATGATCCCCAGAAGCGCCTTGCCGGGGCTGATGGTGCCGGCGCAGTTCGGCCCGGTCAGGACCATGCGGCGTTCGCGGGGGTAGCGCAGCATGTAGCGCTTGACCCGGATCATGTCCTGCGCCGGGATGCCGTCGGTGATGCAGACGCAGTAGCGGATGCCGCCGTCCGCGGCTTCCATGATCGAATCGGCAGCGAAGGGCGGCGGCACGAAGACAAGGGAGGTGTCGCAGGCGGTGGCCGCGACGGCCTCTTTCATCGTGTTGAAGACGGGGACGCCCATGACGGTTTCCCCGCCCTTGCCGGGGACGACGCCCGCGACGACATTGGTGCCGTAGTCGAGCATTTCCTTGGTGTGGAACTGCGCCATGCGGCCGGTGATGCCCTGCACGACAACGCGGCTGGAACGGTCGATAAAGATGCTCATCAGACGGCCCTCATCATGTGCTTGCGGTCATTCTTCCAGGCGATCACGGCGCGTTCGGCGGCCTCCATCAGCGTGTTGGCGCGGATGATCGGCAGGCCGGACTGCGCAAGGATCTTCTGGCCTTCCTCGACATTGGTGCCCGAGAGGCGGACGATGACCGGCACGTCCACCGGCTCGGCCTTCAGCGCCTGCACCACGCCCTCGGCCACCCAGTCGCAGCGGTTGATGCCGGCGAAGATGTTGACCAGCACCGCCTGCACGTTCCTGTCCGACATGACGAGGCGGAAGGCCCTGGCCACCCGGTCGGGCGTGGCGCCGCCGCCGATGTCGAGGAAGTTGGCGGGTTCCCCCCCGGCCAGCTTGATCGTGTCCATCGTCGCCATGGCCAGGCCCGCGCCGTTCACGATGCAGCCGATGTTGCCCGACAGGCCGATGTAGGCAAGGCCCGCGTCTGCGGCGCGGCTTTCGCGCGGGTCCTCCTGGCTCTTGTCGCGCAGTTCGGCGATCTGCGGGTGGCGGAACAGCGCGTTGGTGTCGAAGGTCATCTTCGCGTCGAGCGCGAGGATACGGTTGTCGGCGGTAACGACCAGCGGGTTGATTTCCACCATCGTCGCATCGAGATCGCGGAAGGCGCGGTAGCAGCCTTGCAGCGTGCGGACCATCTGCTGGGTCAGCGCGGCGGGGATGCCCAGCTTGAAGGCGATCTCGCGGGCCTGGAATTCCTGCAGGCCCACGGCGGGTTCGACGGTCGAGCGGACAATCGAGTCGGGGCGCGTGGCCGAGATCTCCTCGATCTCCATCCCGCCCTCGCCGGAAGCCACGATCATCACCCGCTGGGACGAGCGGTCGAGGACGAAGCCGAGGTAGATCTCGCGATTGAATTCGACGGCCTGCTCGACATAGACCCGGTAGATGACCTTGCCCTCGGGCCCGGTCTGGTGCGTCACGATCTTGCGGCCGAACATGCTTTCGGTCGCCTCGTGGATGTCATGCTCCGAGTTGCAGAGCTTGACGCCCCCCGCCTTGCCGCGGCCCCCGGCGTGGACCTGGGCCTTGACGATCCAGCGGTCGCCCCCCAGTTCGCGCGCCCGGTAGGCCGCCTGCTCGGGGCTGTAGGCCAACGCGCCCGCAGGCACGGTGACACCAAATCTGGCAAGGATTTCCTTGGCCTGGTATTCGTGGATGTCCATGTCTTCCTCCCGTTATTCGGCAGCGATGGCGGCGGCGTAGTGGGTTTGCAGCACGGCAAGGGCCGGACCCACATCGACAGTCGCGCCCATCGCGTTCATCTCGGCGGCAAAGCGCACGACGATTTCGGTGATCGCAGCTTCGGACAGCTGGTTCAGGATGCCGATGCGGATCTGGACGGGCTCTGACAGCGTCGGCCAGATGCCGAAGCCCTTGGCGCGGGCATTGGCGACCAGTTCCTTCTCGCGTCCCGCCAGCGCTGGCGGCAGGTTCAGGACGACGAGGCTGGTCATGTTCGAGGTGACATGGCAGCCCAGCGCCGTCAGTGCGGCCCGCAGCGCGGCCTCGTGACGCGCATAGTCGGCGGCTTTCCGGGCGCGGCCATGCTGGAGGTTGATGCGCAGCGCCTCGTGCAAGGCGGCGACGGCATAGGCCGAATGGGTGCGGTGATAGGTGCCCGCCGTCACGTCCCTGTCATCGACGATGCCCCAGTGGCGGGCCTCGAGGATCGGGTTGTGGACGAAGGTGTAGCAGCCGTTCTCGCGCAGATGCGCGATGTAGCGGTCGGAGAAGCTGACCGGGGCATAGGTCAGCGGCAGGCAGAGGGCCCCCTTTTGCGGGCAGGAGGCCCAGCCGACGACGCCGGGGAAGTCGTCGATGGCGAAGTCTTCGACCCCGAGGGAGGAGACCGCATCGACAAGCCCCATCACGTCGTGGCGAAGGCAGGCGTCGGAAAAGGCCTTCAGGTCGTTGATCCGGCCCGAACCGGTTTCCCAATGCGCCATCGTGGCCCATGTCGGCTTGTGCCGGGCCAGGGCCTTCTCGATGATCTCGGCCGTCACCGACTGCCCGTGCGGAACCTGGATCACGGTCACGTTCGCGGGTTTCGGATCCAGCGCGTCGGCCTTCAGGTCCTCGCGGGTCGCAGCCTTGGTGCGGACAGTCAGCGCGTCGATGCCGGAGAAGGTGCCGTTGACGAAGCAGACCACCGTGTCGCCCGGAAGGATGGCCGAGTAAAGCGCGTCAAGCCCGCTCCACCCCGTGCCGGCGACGCCGAATGTGTAGGTGTTCCGCGTGCCCCACAGCTGCCGCAGCATGTGCTTGCATTCGACCATCCCGCGCAACACATCAGCCTGCATGTGGTCCGGGAGCCCCGCATTGGCGAAGGCGGCAAGCACCCGCGCGTCGGTGTTTCCGGGGCCGGGGCCAGCGGCCAGCGTCTCTGGAATCACGAGTTGCGGAAACGGTTCGCTGTCGGTCATTCGGCGCCCCTCCCAAGGCCGATGTCGGTTGGACCGTCGTCCGGGCCGATCTGACGACGCTTCCGGGTGCAGCGGAAGAAAGCGTCGCGGGATCTGCCGGGGACGTGATCCTTGCCGCACAGGAAAGAGGCAATCGACAAGGACGGCAACACTCCTATATCCTGCTTTCGGATATCCATTCGGGTGGCAAAATGCCCACCATAATGGGTTGATATGCGATGGCATACCGAAGTTCCCTGCCTGAACGGGTAGGGAGGGGGCAGTGGATGGCGCTTTGGGACGACGAACAGGGGGTGGTAGCGGTAACGCTGATGCTGGGCGACGCGAACCCGCTGATGCTGACCGCGATGTCGGAAATCTTCGAGAGGGACCGCCGATTCTCTCTGGTGGCGACGGCGGCGACGGCCGAGGGGTTCCTGGGCATGGTGATGCGGATGCCGGTGCAGGTCGGGGTGATCGACTGGAACCTGCCCGCGCTGGGGGGGGCGCGGCTGATCGACGTGTTGCGCACCCAGCCCAACGCGCCGCGGCTGGTGGTCTATGCCGAGGAAACCGGCGACATCCCGCGCAAGGCGATGGCGGCGGGGGCGGCAGGCTTCGTGTCCCGCTCGGGCTCGGTCGAGCGGCTTCTGGAGACCTGCATGGCGGTGGCGAAGGGGCAGATGGTGTTCCCCTTCCTCGACATCCGCAGCCTGAAGCAGGACCCGATCGAATCGCTGTCACCGCGCGAGAGGACGCTTCTCGAGGCATTGTCGAAGGGCCTGACGAACCGCGAGCTGTCGAAGGAGCTGGGGATCAGCGAGAACACGGTGAAGTTCCACCTGTCGAACCTGTTCGAGAAGCTGGACGTGAAGAACCGGGCGCAGGCGATTGCCTTCTTCTACGCCAATCGCGCCTCGCGTGGCGAAATGTGACGCATTTTCGGGCTTGACGCGAGGGGGCGCGGTCGGGGATGGGTAGGGCGGGTGCAGCTCCTGACTTGCTAGGAGCCCAAACATGTCTTTTCACGTCATCACCCAGGCCCCCGCGCGCCTGAACCGCAGCGAGCTGGCCGTTCCGGGTTCGGCCCCCCAGATGTTCGAGAAGGCCGCCGCCTCGGAGGCGGATGTCGTCTTCCTCGACCTCGAGGATGCCGTGGCGCCGGACGACAAGGCGCAGGCGCGCAAGAACGTGATCAAGGCGCTGAACGAGATCGACTGGGGCAAGAAGACCATGTCGGTGCGGATCAATGGCCTTGATACGCATTACATGTATCGCGACGTGGTGGATGTGGTGGAACAGGCCGGCGAGCGGCTGGACCTGATCATGATCCCCAAGGTCGGCACGGCGGCCGATGTCTATGCGGTGGACATGCTTGTCACCCAGATCGAGGACGCGCGGGGCTACAGGAAGCGGATCGGCTTCGAGCACATCATCGAGACGGCGCTGGGGATGCAGAACATCAACGCGATCGCCGCTGCCTCGAAGCGGAACGAGTCGCTGCATTTCGGGGTGGCAGACTATGCCGCCTCGACCCGGGCGCGGACGACGAACATCGGCGGCGTGAACCCGGATTACGCGGTGCTGACCGACCGCCTGGAGGACGGCAGCCGGGCGGTCCACTGGGGCGACATGTGGCATTATGCGCTGGCCCGGCTGGTGGTGGCGGCGCGGGCGAACGGGCTTCGGCCGCTGGACGGGCCCTTCGGCGATTTCTCGGACCCGGACGGCTATCGCGCGGCGGCCAAGCGGGCGGCCGTGCTGGGCTGCGAGGGGAAATGGGCGATCCACCCAAGCCAGATCGCGCTGGCCAACGAGGTGATGAGCCCGTCCGAGGCCGAGGTGACGCGGGCCCGGCGGATCCTGGAGGCGATGGAGAAGGCGGCGGCCGAGGGCAAGGGGGCGGTGTCGCTGGACGGGCGGCTGATCGACTATGCCTCGATCCGGCAGGCCGAGGTGCTGGTCCAGAAGGCGAAGCAGATCGCCGGGGGCTGAGACCCGTCCAGGCGGGACGGAAAGGTCAGGCCCTTGCCTACCAAGGGCTTGCACCCTGTGCGTCCAGGGTTCGGGAACCGGCATCGGGCCGCGGTGCCCCCCTTCCCCCTCCCCTCCCCACCAGGGGGAGGGGAGGCGCGGGATGGCGGGGGCTGCGGCCCCTAATCGACCGGGACAAGCGCCACGGCCACCCGGCGGCCTTCGCCGAGAAGCACGTTGTAGGTGCGCGCGGCGGTGGGCGAGGCCATCACCTCGACCCCGATCCCCTGCCCTTCCAGCGCCTCGCGGAATGCCGGCGGAACCTGCGCGATGGCCGTGCCGGTGCCGACGAAAAGCACGTCGATCCTGCCCGCCAGGGACAGGGGCGCCGCGGTATCCTCGAACCCGCCCCAGGGACCGGCGTCCCACGGGGTGATGAGGCAGGGACCACGCAGGACATGGCCCGCGACGCGGAAGAAGCCGGGACCGTAGCCCTCGATCGCGCGGGCCGAGCCATAGGTGACTTCGGTCAGCCGCATCGCACCCGCCTCAGGCGTCCACGTCGGCAAAGTCGCTTTTCACCGACTTCTTCGGCTTGTCGCCCCGGTCCACCCCCAGCATCAGCCCGATGTTCGTGGCCATGTAGAGCGTGGAATAGGTCCCGAGCACCACGCCCAGAAGCATGGCAAGCACGAAGCCGCGGATCACGTCGCCGCCGAAGATGAACAGCGCCATGAGCGAGATGAAGGTCGTGGTCGCGGTCATGATCGTGCGCGACAGGGTTTCGTTCGCGGTGAGGTTCATCATCTCTCGCAGCGGCATCTGCTTGTATTTGGCGAGATTTTCCCGAAGCCGGTCGAAGATGACCACGGTGTCGTTGACCGAATAGCCGAGGATGGTCAGCAGCGCCGCGACGATGGTCAGGTCGAACTTGATCTGGAACAGCGCGAAGATGCCCACCGTGACCAGCACGTCATGGATCAGTGCCGCAACCGTGCCCACGGCGAATTGCCATTCGAACCGCACCCAGACGTAGAACAGGATCCCCGCCGAGCCCGCCAGAACCGCCAGCAGGGCCGAGGTGACGAGTTCCTGCGACACCTTCGGACCCACCGATTCCACCGCCGGGAAGGTGATCGAGGGATCGATCCGCTGCAACGCGGCCTCGACCTCTGCGATGGTTTCCGGCGTGACGGATTCGTCCCCCTCGCGGGCAGAGAGCCGGATCATCGCCACATGCTGGTCTTCGGTGAAGGACGGGTCGAAAACCTCGGTGATCGAGACATCGCCGAGGTCCAGACCCTGCAAGGCCTCGCGATAGGCGCCCACGTCCACGGCCTTGGTGGATTCGGTGCGGATGGTCGTTCCGCCCCGGAAGTCGATGCCGAAGTTCAGCCCCACGGTGAAGATCAGCACCAGCGACAGCAGCATGGCGGCGATCGAGGCACCGAAGGTCACCCACTGGATCTTGAAGAAGTCGATGTTGGTCTTTTCGGGAACCAGTTTCAGGCGCCAGGCCATTTGCATTTCCTCCGGTCAGACCACGATCGTCTTCGGGCGCTTCCAGTCGAGATAGGTCTCGACAATCAGCCGGGTGACATAGACGGCAGTGAACATCGAGGTGAGGATCCCCAGGCCCAGCGTCACCGCAAAGCCGCGGACCGGCCCCGAGCCGAGCCAGAACATGATGATCGCGGTCAGAAGCCCGGTCACGTTCGAATCCATGATCGCCGAGAAGGCCCGGTCGAAGCCCTGCTGCATCGCGCGGCGCGGAGAGGCTCCGGCTCGGAGTTCCTCGCGCATGCGCTCGAAGATCAGCACGTTGGCATCGACGGCCATCCCCATGGTCAGGACGATGCCGGCGATGCCGGGCAGGGTCAGCGTGGCGCCGATGGCCGACAGCACCGCCATGATGAGCGCGATGTTGATTGCCAGCGCGATGTTGGCGAAGACCCCGAACATGCCGTAGGACGCGACGATGTAGGTGACGACCGCGATCATCCCGATCACGGCGGCGGTGCGGCCGGCGTCGATCGAGTCCTGCCCCAGTTCCGGCCCGATGGTGCGTTCCTCGAGGAAGGTCATTTCCGCCGGCAACGCCCCGGCCCGCAGCAGAACGGCGAGACGGGTCGATTCCTCGACGGTGAAATTTCCGGTGATGATCCCCGATCCGCCGGGAATGTGGCTCTGGATCACCGGGGCCGAGATCACCTCGCCGTCCAGAACGATGGCGAAGGGCGCGCCGATGTTCGCGGCGGTATAGTCGCCGAACTTGCGCGCGCCGGTGGTGTCGAAGCGGAAGCTGACCGCCGGCCGGCCGTTCTGGTCGAAGGAGGGCTGCGCATCGACGAGATCGTCGCCCGAAACCACGGGGGCATCCTCGACGATGTAGTAGATGCCGGGCTCGTCCATCGAGGGCAGAAGCACGTTGCGCGGGCCGGGTGAGGCGCCGGCGTCGGTGGTGCGGCTGACCACCGCATTGAACGAAAGCTTCGCGGTCTGGCCGATCAGCGCCTTCAGCTCCTGCGCCGAGCCGATGCCGGGCACCTGGATGAGGATCCGGTCCTCGCCCTGGCGCTGGATCGTGGGCTCGCGGGTGCCCGCCTCGTCCACGCGGCGGCGGATGATCTCCAGCGACTGCTGCATGGTGCGCTGGTCGGTGGCCTGCCTTTCGGCCTCGGAAAGCCGGACGACGATGTCGTTGCCTTCGGCGGTCACGTCCAGCGTGCTTTGCCCGATCCCGGTCAGGGACATCACGCTGGAGCCAAGCGCACGGACGGCCTCGATCGCTGCGGGCATGCCCGCGGGATTTTCCAGCGTCACGCGCAGGACATCGTCGGGCGAGGGCGCACGGCGCACGGCACCGACCTGGTCGCGCAGGTCGCGCAGCGCGTCGCGCACTTCGGGCCAGAGCGAATCCATCCGCGACTTGTAGACATCCTCGACCTTCACCTCGGCCAGAAGATGCGCGCCACCGCGCAGGTCGAGGCCGAGGTTCATCAGCGCCGAGGGCAGGAAATCCGGCCATTCGGCGCGGGCGGCCTCCTGTTCAGGGGTTGCAGCCCCACCGGCGGCCTCGATTGCGGCAACGGCGTCATTGTGGCGCTCGACCTGGGCGTAGAACAGGTTGGGGATTGCCGCGACGATACCCCAACCGCAGATCAGCAGGATGAGGATCCGCTTCCAGAGCGCCATCGATTCCATGGGTCAGTCTCAGCTAGCGGCGGGTTCGGTCTTGTTCAGCACCTGGGCGATGGTGTGCTTGACCACCTTCACCTTGACGCCATCGGCGATCTCGACCTCGATCCTGCCGTCGTCCTGCACCCTGGAGACCTTGCCGATGATGCCGCCCGAGGTGATGACCTCGTCTCCGCGGCGCAGCGCATCGACCATGGCGCGGTGTTCCTTCATCTTCTTCTGCTGCGGGCGGATCAGCAGGAAATAGAAGATGATGAAGATCAGGATGATCGGCAGGAACTGCGCGAAGGCGGCACCGGCACCGGGGGCTCCGGCGGCCTGGGCGAAAGCGGGGGTGGCGAACATGGGCATCCTCTCTGGGGCGGGGCGGGAGGCGGTGCATGCCGGTCCCGTGTGCGATTGTCGGCTCATGTAAGGCCTTTCGCGGCGCATTGCCAGAGGGGGCGCGCACGGCGGTGCCTTCCCCCCTGCCGCCGAATGGGGCATAAGCGCCGGCGTAGCTTTTGCCTGAGGCCAGACCATGCACGACATCCGCTTCCTCCGCGAGAACCCGGACGCCTTCGACAGGGCCCTGTCGCGGCGGGGCCTGGCACCGATGGCGGCGGACCTGCTGGCGATCGACGAGGCGAGGCGGGCGAAGATCCTGGCGGCCGAGACGGCGGCGGCCGCGCAGAACGCGGCCTCGAAGGAGGTGGGGGCGGCCAGGGCGCGGGGCGACGAGGCAGAGTTCGAGCGGCTGCGGGCGCTGGTGGCGGAAAAGAAGGCGGAAGTCGCGCGGCTGACCGAAGAGGCGGGGGCCGAGGACGCGCGGCTGCGCGACGCGCTGATGCGCATCCCGAACATGCCGCTGGATGAGGTGCCCGATGGGCCGGACGAGACCGCCAACGTCGAGATCCGGCGCTGGGGCACGCCGCGCGCGATGGACTTCAAGCCATTGGAACATTTCGACATTCCGGCAGCGAAGGCGGGGCTTGACTTTGCGACGGCGGCAAAGCTCTCTGGCAGCCGTTTCGTCGTGATGCGCGGCGCGGTGGCGCGGGTGCACCGGGCGCTGGCGCAGTTCATGCTGGATCTGCATACCAGCGAGCACGGGCTGGCCGAGACCTGGACCCCGGTCCTCGTCAAGGAAGAGGCGATGTATGGCACCAACCAGCTGCCCAAGTTCGCCGAGGACAGCTATCAGACGACGAACGGCTGGTGGCTGATCCCGACTTCGGAAGTCACGCTGACCAATTCGGTCG
This sequence comes from Tabrizicola sp., assembly GCA_046292325.1. Taxonomy (GTDB): domain Bacteria; phylum Pseudomonadota; class Alphaproteobacteria; order Rhodobacterales; family Rhodobacteraceae; genus Tabrizicola. Next base: position 1,262 of record JBKBRG010000012.1, on the reverse strand, counting down.
CAGGGGACATTCTGGACGAGGCGGCGCTGCCGATCCGGCTGACCGCGCACACGCACTGCTTCCGGTCCGAGGCGGGCTCGGCGGGCAAGGACACCACGGGGATGCTGCGCCAGCACCAGTTCGAGAAGGTCGAGATGGTGACGATCTGCACCCCGGAAACCGCCCTCGCCGAACACGAAAGAATGACGAAATGCGCCGAGGCGGTGCTGGAGCGGCTGGGCCTGCCCTACCGGACCATCGTGCTCTGCACCGGGGACATGGGATTCGGCGCGCAGAAGACGCATGACCTCGAGGTCTGGCTGCCCGGCCAGAACACCTACCGCGAGATTTCCAGCGTCTCGACCTGCGGCCAGTTCCAGGCGCGGCGGATGAACGCGCGCTATCGCCCGGCGGGCGGAAGGCCCGAGTTCGTGGCGACGCTGAACGGATCGGGCCTTGCCGTCGGCCGCTGCCTGATCGCGGTGCTGGAGAACGGGCAGGAGGCCGACGGCAGCGTGACCTTGCCGGCGGCGCTGGCGCCCTATCTTGGCGGCAAGACCCGGATCACGGCGGACGGCACGCTGGCCTGAGGACCGGGGAACCATCGGCGGTGCGGGGGGTTGCCCCCGACCGTCCGGAACGGAAGCCCGGAATGACCACCCCCCTTGCCCCGATCCTGCTTGTCGCGACGCTGGCCTTTGCCTTGGCTCCGATCATCACCCCCCCGTTCACCGGCTATGATCCGGGCCAGTTCCCGGTCGAGATCGCGCAGCCGGCGGTGCAGCCGGCGGGCTATGCCTTTGCGATCTGGTCGCTGATCTATCTCTGGCTGATCCTGCATGCCGCCTTCGGCCTGTGGAAACGGCAGCGGCACCCGGCCTGGGTGCGGGTGCGCCCGGCCCTGACGCTGGCGGTGGTGCTGGGCACCCTGTGGCTGGCGATCGCGGTCTCCAGCCCGGTCTGGGCGACCGTGGTCATCCTGGTCATGGCCGGGGCGGCGAACCTGGCCTTCCTGAAGGCACCGACCGAGCCCGACCGCTGGATCCTGTCCGCGCCTCTGGCGATCTTCGCGGGCTGGCTGACGGCGGCATCGGCGGTCTCGACCGGGGTTCTGCTGGCCGGCTACGGCTATCTCGGCAACGAGGAGGCAGCCTATGACATGCTGGCCGCCGTCCTGATCCTTGGCCTTCTGGTGCAATGGCGCAAGCCCCGGATGCCGGTCTATGGCCTGACGCTGGCCTGGGCGCTGGTCGGGATCGGCGTGGCGAACCTGGGCAGCGGCA
>JBKBRG010000011.1:0-17755 GCA_046292325.1 Tabrizicola sp. | reverse complement strand
TACCAAAGCCTGTAGGCCTGCGCCGAAAATCCCGCGCGCTCCAGGTCGGCGATATAGCCGGGCAGATCCCAGAAGGCTATGGCGGACGGCGTGCCGAAGCTGTCGCGGATCCGTTCCGGCGTCAGGTCCGAGGGCAGCGCGATCGGCCCCGGATCAACCACGGCCGTCAGTTCCGGGTTCGGGGTGTTCAGGTCCCAGGTCTTGGTGCCCGTCAGCTCCCAGGCCCCCTCGATCAGCCGCGCCGTCTCGGCCTCGACCCGCTTGCCCGGCCTGCCATCGACGCCGAAGCCGATGAAGGTGACCCCGAACAGCTCGGTTCCATCCGGATTCGACCGCGCGGCCTGGATCACCGTCTGGCCATCCTCGGACCCCTGGCGCAGCCAGAGGCCGGTGTCGGCAACCGAAAGGACCGAGCTTCCGCCCTGGCTGAGCGCCGAGCGCCTGTCGTCGTAGGCCTTCGATGTCGCCGCGACCAGCGGGTTGAACAGGGCGACAGCCAGCAGGCCAAGCGCGACCGAAACCAGCAGCGGGGTCATCAGGAAACGCAGCCCCGACCGCCCGGCCGCGCGCACGACCACCAGTTCCGAGGACCTGGCAAGTCCGAGGAAATTGGCGATCGCCCCCATCACCATGATCAGCGGCAGGATCCGGTAAAGCGTTTCCGGCACGCTGAGCAGCGACATCTCCGCCGCCCCGGACAGCCCGATCCCCGCGTCCGAGAAGCGGCGCAGCTGTTCGATCATGTCGATCAGGAACAGGATCGCGAAGAAGATCAGGAACACGCGGCCGACGGTGCCAAGGAAGCGGCGCGCGATGTAGAGGTTCAGCGTCATGCGGCTGCCCTCTGCCGTCTCGGGCGCTGTGCATGCCACAGCAGACCCGCCGCCATTGCCAGACCGGCCAGCGGCGAGAGGTAAAGCGCGGGCCAGGCCGTGACCGAGACGAGGGCCGCCGACCCGGCCCAGGTCCAGACCAGTTGCAGCACGATCAGCAGGCCCACCGCCAGCGCCATCTGCCGCCAGAGCCCGAAGCGCGAGAAGCTGCCCAGCATCAGCGCTGCAAAGCCGATCAGCGGTGCAGCCACGGCCAGGAGGGGCGCGGCCAGGCGGGAATGACCCTCCTCCAGCATCTGTGCCACGCTCGCCCCGGTGGCCGCCTGCGCCTCGGGCGCGGCTTCCAGAAGCAGGCGCGTCGGCACGGAATTCAGCGCGATCTGCCCGGGCGCACCGTCCGGAACCAGCCCGGCGAGGTCCAGCGTGAAATCGGCAAACCGCGTCACCGCCATCCTTGCGCCCTCGCGGGTCAGGGTCTGGGTCGAGCCATCGACCATCACCAGCTTCGGCGCCGTCTCGCCGCGCACGAGACAGGCCTTGCGCGCCGAATGGATCGCCCGCTCGGCGGGAGAGCGTTCGTCGGACAGGAAGAGGTCGAGAAGTTCGCCGTTCGGGGTGATCTCCCGGATGTAGAGCGTAACGCCCGGTGCGGGATGCATGAACTGCCCGGCGTTCAGAAAGCGCGATGTCACGTTGCGGGAAATCTCGGCCGAGCGTTCATTCAGCATCCGCTGGCTGGCGGGCACCAGCACGTTGGTCAGCACCAGTTGCATCACCATGACCGTCAGCCCGAAATACAGCACCGGCCGCGCCAGCCGGAACGCGGAAAAGCCGGTGGCCTGCATCACCACAAGCTCGCTTTCCTGCATCAGCCGGTTGGTCACATAGACCGCCGCGGCGAAGGCCGCGACCGGCATCACCAGCCGGATCGCGTTCGGCAGGGTCAGGATCGAGAACTCGAGGAACACCAGCGCCGACTGGCCGTCGCCGATCAGCTGGTCGAACAGCCCGACCGCCCGGTTCACCCAGTAGACCGCGACCAGGATCAGCGCGAAAAAGCCAAACAGCGCGAGCAGTTGCGACAACATGTATCTGTCGAATCTAGACACGCCCGACCCGGCCCCTACTACATCTGGGCCGGACCCTAGCGGAATTCTCCAGCGGCGAAAACTGCTATCTGGCCAATGGTCATGACCGGTTGTAGCCTCCCGGCAAGCGGCCGCCCAGGCTGCCGACCCACCCTGACGAAAGAGCGCATGATGCCGAAACCCCTGCCGATCCAGTTCCAGGCCACAGATCTCGAGGCCCTTGCCACCCAGAAGGGCCGCATCGCGGTTCTGGCCGATGTCGGCCTGCCGACCAGCCCGGGCCTGCGCCGGCTGGACCGGATGACGAAGGGCGCCTTGTCGCGGGCTTTCGGGTCGGATGCCTTCGCCAAGCTGAAGCCGGGCGAGGCGCTGGAACTGGCCTTCCCGCCGGGGCTTGCGGCCGAAGCGGTGCAACTGGTCCGCTTGCCGAAGAAGGCCGACCTGGCACAGGCGCGCAAGGCCGGCGCGACCATCGGCAAGGCGCACGGGGCGGCGGGAACCCTCGTGCTGGCCGAAGCGCATCAGCGCGCCGCCGACATCGCCTTCGGCCTGGCGTTGCGGGCCTATGACTTCGACAGTCACAAGACCGGCGAGAAGACGGCGCCGGGCCCGGTCACGCTGATGGCGGCGAACCCCGAGGCGGTCGCCAGGGCCGCCGCCCCGATGGCTGCGGTGGCGGAAGGCGTGTTCTTCACGCGCGATCTGGTGAACGAACCTGCCAACGTGCTGACCACGCATGATTTCGCCGCGCGCCTGGCGGCGATGCAGGAGATCGGTCTCGATGTCGAGATCCTGGAGGAGGAGGAGCTGACAAAGCTGGGCATGGGCGCGCTGCTTGGTGTGGGGCAGGGGTCGGAAAGCCCCTCGAAGGTCGTGGTCATGCAATGGCACGGCGGCAGGAAGGGCGATGCGCCCTTCGCGCTGATCGGCAAGGGCGTCGTCTTCGACACCGGCGGCATCTCGATCAAGCCGGCCGCCGGCATGGAAGAGATGACGATGGACATGGGCGGCGCGGCTGTCGTGGCCGGCGTCATGCGGACGCTGGCGCTGCGCAAGGCCAAGGCCAATGTCGTGGGCCTCGTTGGGCTGGTCGAGAACATGCCGGACGGCCGCGCGCAGCGTCCGGGCGACATCGTGAAGTCGATGAAGGGCGACACGATCGAGGTCATCAACACCGACGCCGAGGGCCGCCTGGTGCTGGCCGATGTGCTCTGGTATGCCCAAGAACGGTTCAAGCCGACCGGCATGATCGACCTGGCCACGCTGACGGGTGCGATCATCATCGCCCTTGGCCACGAGAACGCGGGGGTCTTTTCCAACAACGACGAGCTGTGCAATGCCTTCCTTTCGGCCGCGAAGGCGGAAGGCGAGGGGGCCTGGCGCATGCCGATGGGCGAGGCCTATGATGCCAAGCTCAAGTCGCGCGTTGCCGACATGATGAACGTGGGCGGGCGCGACGGGGGGGCGATCACGGCGGCGCAATTCCTGCAACGCTTCGTCAAGCCGGATGTGCCGTGGTGCCATCTGGACATCGCCGGGACCGCGCTGCTGAAGTCCGACTCGACGCTCGCCCCCAAGGGCGCAAGCGGCTGGGGGGTCATGGCGCTTGATCGCCTGATCCGCGACCGGTTCGAGAGGTGAGGAGGCACCGCACACCCGTTCCGCGTCGCGCCGCGCGGGGCGGTGCGGCCGCAAGGGGACATCGCAGCGGCAGGACGAGCAGACCCTGATGGGCACGGTGATGTTCTTCCACCTGATGCAGTCGGCCCCGGCCGACACGCTGGCGGTGAACGCGCCGCGCGCTCTGGCGCAGGGCTGGCGCGTGATGGTGCGCGGCACGGACCCGGCGGCGCTGGAGCGGCTGGACGCAGCGCTCTGGCTGAAGGGCGGGGACGAGAGTTTCCTGCCGCATGGGCTTGAGGGGGGGCCGCAGGATGCCGACCAGCCGGTCCTGCTTGGCCGCGGGGCGCCGGTCAACGGGGCGAGGGTGCTGGCTCTGGTCGATGGCGCGACCGCGACGGATGCCGAGATCGCGGCGATGGAGCGGGTCTGGATCCTGTTCGATGGCAACGACCCCGACCGGCTTCAGGCCGCGCGCCAGCAGTGGAAGGCGACCGTTGCCGCCGGCCACGCCGCGCAATACTGGTCCGAGGACGCGGGCCGCTGGGAGAAGAAGGCCGAAAGCCCGGCGCGCTGAAACCCCTGGGGCCTCAGCCCTTGCGCAGAAGCCGGGCCATGTCGGGCGCGAAATAGGTCAGGATCCCGTCGCAGCCCGCGCGCTTGAACGCCATCAGGCTTTCGACCATCGCCTTCTCGCCGTCGATCCAGCCGTTCTGCGCCGCCGCCTTGATCATCGCGTACTCGCCCGACACCTGATAGGCGAAGGTCGGGGCGCCGAAGGCCTGCTTCACCTGCGCGCAGATGTCGAGATAGGGCATCCCGGGCTTTACCATCACCATGTCCGCGCCCTCGGCCAGGTCGCGCGCGACCAGCCGCAGCGCCTCGTCGCGGTTCGCGGGGTTCATCTGGTAGGTCTTCTTGTCGCCCTTCAGCGCGCCCGCAGCCCCCACCGCGTCGCGGAACGGCCCATAGAAGGCCGAGGCATACTTGGCCGCATAGCTGAGGATCGCGGTGTCCTTGTGCCCGGCCGCCTCCAGCGCCGCCCGCATCGCACCGATCCGGCCGTCCATCATGTCCGATGGCCCCAGGATGTCGGCCCCCGCCTCGGCCTGGGCCAGCGCCATGCGCACCAGCGCCTCGACCGTCTCGTCGTTCAGGATGATCCCGTCCACGACCAGCCCGTCATGGCCATGCGCGTTGTAGGGGTCGAGCGCCACATCCGTCATCACCGCGATGTCCGGCACCTGCGCCTTGATGGCCCGGATCGCCCGGTTGGTCAGGTTCTCGGGGTTCCAGGCCTCTTCGCAGCCGGCTGTCTTCACCCTGGGATCGGTGTAGGGAAAAAGGCAGATCGCGGGGATCCCCAGGTCGCAGGCCATGGCGGCGGCCTCCACGATCAGGTCCGGCGACAGCCGCTCCACCCCCGGCATCGACGGGACCGGCTGGCGCTGGTTCACCCCGTCGCACAGGAAGACCGGCCAGATCAGGTCGTCTGCCGTCAGCGTGTTTTCCTGCGTCAGGGCCCGCAAGGCCGGCGTCCGGCGCAGGCGGCGGAACCGGGTCATCGGATAGGTCGCCTGGACAGGCTGCATGGCTGGCTCCTTCATCTGCGGCACGGCAGGGACTTGCGGCTTGCCTTTCTGCCTGCCATGGAAAGGGATCGGCCTCAAGTCGCCACTTGGGCCGCCGCGGGTTCGACAAGGGAGAGCGTGCAGAGTGGACGTCTTCGACACGGCACTGGAAGTGATCGATCTGCGGTCATTCTCGAACCTCTGGTACTGGATCATGCTGGCCGTGCTGTGGTCCTCGGTCAGCCACTGGTCGCTGGGCGTGCCGCACGACATGGTCCAGCGCGCCCGGCGCGAGGGCGGTCAGGCCCTGGGCGACGTCGAGGACCTGGTGCGGATCAATGTCAACCGGATCCTGTCCATCATGGACAGCGGGGCAATGGTCGTGGTCGGCCTCGCGGCCTTCTGGCTGACAACGCTCGTCGTCCTCGGGTTCTACTACGGCGTCGAGTTCGCGCAGGCCCTGGTGCTGCTGCTGGGACCCTTGTCGCTGGTCGTCTGGGTCAGCGTGCGCGAATCCCGCCGCATCGCGGCCGGCGCCAGCACCGGAGAGGCCCTGCTGCGCCGGCTGACCGTCCACCGCCGGGTCTTGCAGGTCATCGGGATGATCTCTATCGCCGTGACGGCCTTCTACGGAACCTGGCAGAACATCCGGGTTTCGATCCTGTATTGAACCAGCCTCCGGAACCGATGCCAGCCGAACGCATCCTGATGGGCGGAGCGCCCGAGGGCTTCGACGCCCGGATCCTCGTCCGCGAACTGTCGCGCGGCCGGCCCGTGGTCCATGTCGCCCGCGACGACAAGCGGGCCGAGGCGATGCGGGCGGCGCTGGCGGTGATGGCGCCCGAGGTCGCGGTCCTGGACTTCCCGGCCTGGGACTGCCTGCCCTACGACCGCGTCAGCCCCAACCCCGAGATTTCTGCCCGTCGCATGGCGACGCTGGCCGCGCTGGCGGACGGCTTGCCGGGTCCCTTCGTGTTGCTGACCACGCTGAACGCCGCCACCCAGAAGGTGCCGACGCGCGAGGTCGTGCGCGCGGCGTCCTTCCGGGCCACGGTCGGCGAGCGGGTGGACGAGGCGCGGCTGAAGGGCTTCCTCGCGCGGATGGGGTTCACTCCGGTGTCAACCGTGGCCGAGCCGGGGGACTACGCGCTGCGCGGCGGGATCGTGGACATCTTCCCGCCCGGTCGCGGCGGGCCGATCCGGCTGGATTTCTTCGGCGATGTGCTCGACGGCGCGCGGCGCTTCGACCCCGAGACGCAGCGGACCACGGAAAAGCTGAAGAAGGTCGAGTTTTCAGCGGTTTCCGAGGTGATCCTGGACGATTCCGCGATCGCGCGGTTCCGGCAGAACTACCGGATCGCCTTTGGCGCGGCGGGAACGGACGATCCTCTCTACGAGGCGGTCAGCGCCGGCCGCAAGCATCAGGGGATGGAGCACTGGCTGCCGTTCTTCCACGAGCGGCTGGAGACGATCTTCGATTATCTGGATGGCGCCTCGGTGGTGCTGGACGACCAGGTGACCGCAGCGCGGATTGCCCGTTGGGAGGGCATCGAGGACAGCTATGACGCCCGCCACGAGGCGATGGGGGCAAAGGGGCGGATCGACACGGTCTACAAGCCGGTTCCTGCCAAGGATCTGTATCTGGACGACGCCGCCTGGGAGGCGACCCTGGCCAGCTTCCGCGTGGTGCAGCTGTCGCCTCTGCCGCAGTCGCCCGGCCCTGGCGTGCTGGACGCCGGCGCCAGGGTCGGGCGAAACTTCGCGCCGGAACGACAACAAGAGAAGATCAATCTTTTCGAGGCCTTGGCGGATCATGTTCAGGTGCTGTCCAAGGCGGGGCAGGTGGTCATCGCCTCTTGGTCCGAGGGCGCGCGCGAGCGGCTGAAGGGCCTTCTGGCCGACAATGGCGTGACCGGGGCGCAAGAGATCACCGATTTCCGCGAGGTGCCCGAGGGCAAGGGCGGCCTGTTCCTGGTGGTCTGGCCGCTGGAGGCGGGGTTCGTCGCACCGGGGCTTGCGGTGATCTCCGAACAGGACGTGCTGGGCGAACGCCTGGTGAGCAAGCCGCGACGCAAGCGCAAGGCCGACAACTTCCTGCGCGAGGTCGATACGCTGTCCCCCGGCGATCTGGTGGTGCATGTCGAACACGGGGTCGGGCGCTATCTGGGGATCGAGACGATCACCGCGCTTGGCGCCCCGCACGCCTGCGTCATGCTGGAATATGCCGACAATGCAAAGCTTTACCTGCCGGTCGAGAACATCGAGCTTCTCAGCCGCTATGGCCATGAGGAGGGGCTTCTCGACCGTCTGGGCGGTGGCGCCTGGCAGGCGAAGAAGGCCAGGCTGAAGGAGCGGATCAAGGAGATCGCCGACCGGTTGATGCGGGTGGCCGCCGAGCGCGCGCTGCGCCACGCGCCGATCCTGGAGGCGCCGCATTCGATCTGGGAAGCCTTCGCGGCCCGCTTCCCCTACCAGGAGACCGACGATCAGCTTGCCGCGATCGCCGATGTGGTGGCGGACCTCGAAAAGGGCTCGCCGATGGACCGGCTCATCGTCGGCGACGTGGGCTTCGGCAAGACCGAGGTCGCCATGCGCGCGGCCTTCGTGGCGGCGCTTTCGGGAATGCAGGTCGCGGTGATCTGCCCGACAACACTGCTGGCGCGGCAGCACTACCGCAGCTTCGCCGAACGGTTCCGGGGCTTTCCGATCTCGGTCCGGCCCCTGTCGCGGTTTGTTTCCGCAAAGGACGCCAATGCCACACGGGCAGCCATGGCGGACGGATCGGTTGATATCGTCGTCGGCACGCATGCGCTGCTGGCCAAGGGGGTGACGTTCAAGAAGCTGGGCCTGCTGATCATCGACGAAGAGCAGCATTTCGGCGTGGCGCACAAGGAACGCCTGAAGGAAATGCGGTCCGAGGTCCATGTGCTGACCCTGACCGCGACGCCGATCCCGCGGACCTTGCAACTCAGCCTGACCGGGGTGCGCGACCTGTCGATCATCGCGACCCCCCCGGTGGACCGGCTGGCGATCCGCACCTATGTTTCCGAATTCGACACGATCACCATCCGCGAAGCGATCCTGCGCGAACGCTATCGCGGCGGGCAGACCTTCTTTGTCGTCCCCCGCATCGCCGATCTGCCCGAGATCGAGGACTTTCTGAAAACCCATGTGCCCGAAGCGACCTACGTCATCGCGCATGGCCAGCTGGCCGCGGGAGAGCTGGATGACCGGATGAACCAGTTCTACGACGGCAAGTATGACGTTCTGCTGGCGACGACCATTGTTGAAAGCGGGCTGGATATTCCCACCGCCAACACGATGATTGTTCACAGGGCAGACATGTTCGGCCTGTCCCAGCTGTATCAGATCCGGGGCCGCGTGGGCCGCTCGAAGACCCGCGCCTACTGCTACCTGACCACGAAGCCCCGCACGCCGCTGACACCGCAGGCGACCAAGCGGCTGAGGTTGCTGGGCAGCCTCGATTCGCTCGGGGCCGGGTTCAACCTGGCCAGCCACGACCTCGATCTGCGCGGGGCGGGCAATCTGCTGGGCGAGGAACAGTCCGGCCACATCCGCGAGGTCGGATACGAACTTTACCAGCACATGCTGGAAGAGACGATCGCCAGGATCAAGTCGGGCGAGTTGCAGGGGCTGACCAGCATCGACGACGACTGGTCGCCGCAGCTGAACCTCGGTGTGCCGGTGATGATCCCCGAGACCTATATCCCGGACCTCGACATCCGCCTGGGGCTCTATCGGCGCCTGTCCAGCCTGACCACCAAGGTGGAGCTGGAGGGCTTTGCCGCGGAGCTGATCGACCGTTTCGGACCGCTGCCGAAGGAAGTGAACACCCTGATGCTGATCGTCCGCATCAAGGCGATGTGCAAGCGGGCGGGGATCTCGAAGCTGGACGCCGGGCCGAAGGGCGCGACGATCCAGTTCCACAACGACAAGTTCGCCAATCCTGCGGGGCTGGTCGATTTCCTGAAGGCGCAGGGACCGGCGGCGCGGGTGAACGGCAACCGGATCGTGCTGTCGGGCGAGATGAAGACCGAGGCCGACCGGATCAAGGGCGCCTTCAACATCGCCCGCGACCTGGCCGAGGTGGTCAAGGCGGCGAAGAAGCCCTGACCGCGCCGGTCCCGAAGCGGATCAGCAGGAAGGCGGCCAGCGTGAAGCCGCCGACGCCGGCCATCAGCGGGATCTGGGTGCCGTCGAAGGCAAGCCCGACCGGCACCGCGAGCGCCACCGCCAGAACGGTCGAGACCGCCGTCATCATCGACGAGGCAAGCCCCGCGACATGGCCCAGCTCCTCCATCGCCAGCGCGGTCAGGTTGCCCTGGGTCAAGCCCATCATGGCGACGACGCCGATCGACCAGAGGACATGGGCCGGAAACAGCAGCTGCGCCGGGATCAGGCCATTCAGAACAAGGGCAAGCAGCAGCCCCGTGACGATGACCTGTCCCAGATAGGTCGCCACGATCACCCGCCGCATGCCCAGGCGGGTGACGATGCGCGAATTCAGCAGGCTGCCGGCCGCCGCACACAGCGCGATGAAGCCGAACCAGCCGGCGAAACTCTCGGCCCTGCCGAAGGTCCGGTCGAAGATCCCCTGCTGCGAGGACAGCGTCGCCAGCAGGCAGGCCGTGCCAAGCGTCTGGCACAGGGTCGAGATCACGGCCTTCCGGTGGGTCAGGATCTCCAGCGCCGAGCGCCAGAGCGGGCCGATGCGCAACGGGCGCCGCGCCTCGATCGCAAGGGTCTCGGGCTGGCGCAGGATCACCCAGGCATTGGCGGTCAGGGCGATCACGGCAATGGCGGCGAAGATCGCGCGCCAGTCCCCGACCAGCAGCACCGCCTGGCCCAGCAGGGGGGCGAGCGCGGGGACGATCATGAAGACCATCATCACCAGCGAGACGATCCGGGCCATCTCGGTGCCCTTGTAGAGGTCCCGCACCAGCGCCATGCCCACGACGCGCGGGGCGGCGGCCCCCAGCCCTTGCAGGATGCGCGCGACCAGAAGCAGATCCATGGCGCTGGCCAAGGCCGACAGTCCCGCGCCCAGCAGATAGATCGCCGCGCAGCCCAGGATCACCGGCTTGCGCCCGATCGCGTCCGAGATCGGCCCGGCGATGAAGGTTCCGACCCCCATGCCGAGAAAGAAGCTGGCGACGACCAGCTGGGCCCGGTTCGGATCCGCCGGCGACAGTTCCGCGGCAATGGCCGGCAGGGCGGGCAGCATCGCGTCGATCGACAGGGCGATGGTGGCGAAGAGCAAGGCCATCATCGCCACGAACTCGGTCTGGGAAGGTCGCGGGCTCATCGGTCGGCCAGTTCCGCGATCACCTTCTCCCAGATCTCGGGCGGTTGCGCGCCGCTCACCACATAGTGCTGGGCGACAAGGAAGGTCGGCACCGCGTTGACGCCCTTGCGCCGGGCGTCCTGGTCGCGCGCGGCGATGTCATCGGCGTCGGCGTCCGATCCGAGCAGGCGCAGGGTCGCCGTCCGGTCCATGCCGCATTCGCCGGCGATGTCGGCAAGGGTGTGACGCTCGCCGATGTCGCGCCCCTCTTCCCAGTAGGCCCGCATCAGGGCATCGACGACCGCCTGCTGGACACCCTCGATTCCGGCCCAGTGGATCAGCCGGTGGGCGTTCAGCGTGTTGGGCATGCGCTGCGGCCTGTCGGGGTCCAACTCCACCCCGGCGGCGCGTGCGACCTCGCGCAGGCGCTCGTGCATGGCATCGACCCGGGCCTTGCCGCCGAACTTCGCCTCCAGATAGCTGCGCTTGGCCATGCCCTCTGCCGGCATCTCGGGGTTCAGCTGGAACGGGTGCCACTGGATCACGAACGGATGGTCGGGTCTTGCCGCCAGGGCCCGGTCGAGGTTCGCCTTGCCGACGTAGCACCAGGGACAGACCGGGTCGGAAAAGATGTCGAGGCGAACGGGGACGGAGGTCATTCGGGTCTCCTGTAAAGCGCGGCCAGGCCCTTGCGGATCAGCTTGCCGGTGCCGGTGCGGGGCAGGGCGTCGAGGCGCTGGTAGTGCCTTGGCTGCTTCCAGCGGGCAAGGGTCTTTTCGGCGCATTCCCGCAGGGTCGAGACGGCGATTTCGCAGGGGGCCTCGTAGAACAGCGCAAGGATCGTGGTGCCGGGCACGGGTTCGACCTGGGCCGCCGCGCAGGCGGTGAGCGGCAGGTCGTGGAAGGCGGCCTCGATCTCGATTGGCGAGACACGGAAGCCGCCCGCGTTCAGCAGGTCATCCTTGCGGCCGAGATGGGTGATGGCCCCGTCCTGTGCCATCACGGCGACATCTCCGGTGCGGAACCATGCGCCTTGCGGCGGGGGATGGCCGAGATAGTGGCGCATGAGGCCGGGATCGGCCGTGGAGACGGCGAGTTCCCCCGGCTCGCCGCGCGGAACCGGGTTTCCGGCGTCATCGAGCAGGGCAACATGGCGGCCGGGCTGGACATAGCCGCTGCTGCCCTCGGGCGCCGGGCGCTCGGGAGATCCGGAAAGATAGGTGGAGACCTCGGACATCCCGAGGGCCTCGTGCAGATCCGTCCCCACAAGATCCCGCCACCGTCTGCGCAGCGCAACTGGCAGCGCCTCGCCGGCGGAAAGCCCGTGGCGCAAGCCCGGCAATGGCGGCAACCCTATGCGCAGCAACTGGCGGTAGACCCCGGGGGCAGCGGCAAGAATCGTTGCCCCGGTCCGCGCCAGCAGGGCGGGAAGCTGCGCGGGGGGCGTCCCCGCGGCCGGAATCAGCGCGGTGGCACCGACCGTCCAGGGGTCCAGCAGCCCGGTTCCCAGCGTGTAGGTCCAGTTCAGCGCGCCCGCGTGCAGAAGCCTGTCCGTCGCGGTCAGGCCCTCCCAGTGCCGGTGCATGGTCTGCCGGGCGAGAATGGCGCGGTGGGCATGCGATACGGCCATCGGCGTGCCCGAGCTGCCGGAGGTGAAGACGACATAGGCCTCGCGATCGGGGCTGCCGAGGTGGAGATCCGCGGGGGGATGCCCGGACCAGGCGTCGCGGTCGGGGGCGAGGATCGGCGCCGGATGGTCGGGCAGGGCGATGCCGGGCTCGACGGCGACCAGGGCGGGCCGGACCAGCGCGGCGAGCCTGGTGATCTCGGACCGGGTCAGCGCGGCCGAGGTCGGGACAGGCACCAGGCCCGCCCAGATCGCACCAAGGAAGAGGATGGGGAAGGCCAGGGTGTTGCCGAGCCGAAGAAGAACGCGATCTCCGGGCGTCAGGCCAAGGGCCAGAAGCGCGCCGGCACATCCCCGGGTCAGGCGCAGCAGCTCGGCGTAGCTGAGGGTCTCGTCACCATCGGCGCGCAGGATCGTCAGCGCGGGCTTGTCCAGCGTGGCGGCGCGGGACTGGACGTGGCCGGCCAGGTTGAAGGCGGCAGGCGGGCCGGGGAAGGGGCGGGTGTCGATCTCGGACAGCATGCAACAGGGGTAGGGGGCAGCGGTTGCAGTTGCAAGCTTGGGGCGGCTGATCTATCCGGGGCCCATGGCCCTGACCGATCCGAAAAGCATGATCCGCGTTGCGCGCCAGGTGGGAAACGGCGCCGGGGCCGAAGCGCATGTCGAGCCGCTGAACCTTGGCGAACGGGTGCGCGAGTTGCGCCGCCAGCTCGGCTGGACCCTGGAAGAGGCGGCCAACCGCGCGGGTCTGGCGCGGTCCACGCTGTCGAAGATCGAGAACGGGCAGATGAGCCCGACCTACGAGGCGCTGAAGAAGCTGGCCGCAGGACTGTCGATTTCGGTGCCGCAACTGTTTACCCCGCCCTCGAAGCAGCAGGTCATGGGCCGGATGGCCGTGACCAAGTCCGGCGAGGGGCAGAGCCAGGCAACGGTGACCTACGAGCACGAACTGCTCGCGGGCGGGCTGACGAAGAAGCAGATGCTGCCCTACCGCGCCACGATCCGGGCGCGGGATCTGGACGAGTTCGACGGCTGGGTGCGTCACGACGGCGAGGAATTCCTTTACGTCCTCACCGGGGTGATCCGGCTTTACACCGAATTCTACGAACCCGTGGACCTGCGCCGGGGCGACAGCGCCTATTACGATGCCGCCATGGGGCACAATGTCATCAGTCTGTCCGAAGAGGACGCGACGATCCTCTGGGTCACCTCGCTGGTCTGAGGTCGGGGCACCCCGCGGTGCCGCCGGATCAGAAGATCTCCTGCACCTTGCGCGCGCCGGCCGAGACATCCTCGCCAACGCCTGCAACCGTGTTGCAGCCCGCAAGCGCCGCCAGCGCGGCCAGAATCAGCAATCTCTTCATGCCCTTGCCTCTCACTCTCGCGTTTATTGCCCTGCCTCGTGCCACCAGATGTCGGGCAGGAAGCCCGTCCAGTCACCGTAAAGCGGTATCCTTTCGGGATACTTCAGATCGGCCGAAAAGGCCAGCCGCGAGCGGTCGGAGTACCAGATCGGGATCACATAGCGGCCCGAGGTCAGCACCCGGTCCAGTGCCTTTGTCGCCGCGGCGAATTCGGCGGCATCGGGGGCCTTCAGCATGGCCGCGATCATCGCCTCGACCGCGGGCGAGTTCACGCCCATCCAGTTCCGGGTGCCGGGTTCCGTCACGCCGGCCGAACCCCAGTAGAGCAGCTGTTCGTTGCCCGGCGACAGCGACAGCGACCGGATGTAATGGGTCATGTCGAAGTCGTAGGCGTTGGTGCGCTCTCTGTATTGCGCGTCGTCGATCTTGTTCAGCCTCGCGCTGATGCCGAGTGCCTTCAGCGCCTCGATATAGACCTCGGCGGCCGCGGCCATCTCGTCCTGCCCGGTGACGAGCAAGATCTCGAAGGCGAAGGGCTCTCCGGCGGCGTTCCGCAGCACGCCGTCGTCACCGACCGTCCAGCCCGCCTCTTCCAGCAGCGCCGCTGCGGCACGGATGTTCTTGCGGTTGGACGGGCTGCCATCGGAGACCGGCAGCGCATAGCCCTCGATCGCACCGGGCAGCAGGTCGGCCCTGAAGGGTTCCAGCAGTTCGAGTTCGCGCCCCGTGGCGGGTTTGCCCGGCTCCATCCCGAGGAAGGAATTGCCGAAATAGGACGGGATCCGGGGCAGCAGCCCGCCGTTCAGGGTCTGGTTGATGAACTCGAAGTTGAAGGCCAGGATCAGCGCCTCGCGCACGCGCCAGTCGGCAAAGAGCGGTCGGCGGGTGTTCATCACGAACCCTTCGATCCCCGAGGGCCGGCCATGCGGGATCTCGGCCTTTACCACGTCTCCGGACTGCACGGCGGGGAAGTCGTAGGAGGACAGCCATTTCGAGACATTCGCCTCGCGGTAGGCAGACAACTGACCCGCCTTGAACGCCTCGAAGATCGCCTGCGGGTTGGCGTAATAGTCATAGCGGATCTCGTCAAAGTTCCACTGGCCCCGGTTGAAGGGCAGATCCTTGCCCCACCAGTCGGGATTGCGCCGGTAGGTGACCTGGACGCCCAGTTCGGATTCGGCCAGCACATAGGGCCCGGACCCGATCGGCACCTCCATCGTCGCCTCGGCGAAGTCCTTGCCCTCCCACTGTGCCTTCTTCAGGACCGGGCGCAGACCCAGGATCAGCGGCAGTTCGCGATCCTCGACATTGAAGGTGAAGCGGACCGACCGCTCGCCGGTCTTCTCCATGGAGGCGATCTTCTTCCATGCCGCAGCGTAGCGCGGGTTGCCCTCGGTGCCGAGCGTCTCCATCGACCACATCACGTCCTCGACCGTGACGGGAGAGCCATCCGAGAATCGGGCCTCGGGGCGCAGGGTGAATTCGACGTAGGTGCGGCGGTCGTCCGTATCAATCGATTCGGCCAGAAGGCCGTAAAGCGAGAAGGGCTCGTCATAATTGCGGCCCATCAGCGTCTCGACCGTCAGGGCCGAGATGCCCAGCGCCGGGCGGCCCTTGGTCACGAAGGGGTTGAAACTGTCAAAGCTGCCCGCCTCGCCCCAGCGATAGCTGCCGCCCTTGGGCGCGTCCGGGTTGGCCTGCGGCAGGGACACAAAATCCGGGGGAAGCGCCGGTTCGCCATACATAGCTATGCCATGCATCGGCTCTGCTGTTGCGCTTGCGGCAAGACATGCCAGCGCCACCGACAGCCCGATCCCGCACAAACTGGCGCTGCTTTTCAGTCCCATGCCCTCTC
The DNA here is from genome assembly GCA_046292325.1 of Tabrizicola sp. GTDB lineage: Bacteria > Pseudomonadota > Alphaproteobacteria > Rhodobacterales > Rhodobacteraceae > Tabrizicola. Next base: position 2,492 of record JBKBRG010000011.1, on the reverse strand, counting down.
GCTCTCCCATCCGGCGGTTGTATGCGGCGAGACTATGGTGGAGATTGAATCAATTCAAACTTTTAGCTTGGCCATCGGCGAAGAGGGGACTATAAAGGGCTTACTGCTCGATAGGTTTCTTGCCTGTATGAAACCTGCCTCAATGACTTGACGCCGGCCTCGCGCCGGCGTTTTTTTATGGCTTGGCCGTGGGTTCCGTTCGTCCGCGATGCGTGCAATGCTTTCGCAAAAGCAGCAACTGGAGGCGCGGATGACACTTTCGGGCAAGCGTGCGGTGGTCACGGGATCGAACTCCGGCATCGGGCTGGGCGTGGCCGAGGCTCTGGCGGCGGCGGGCGCCGAGGTGATTCTCAACAGCTTCACCGACCGGCCCGAGGATCACGAACTGGCGGCGGATCTCGGGGCACGCCACGGCGTGACCGCGCGCTATATTCCGGCCGACATGTCGCGGGGGGCGGAATGCAGGGCGCTGGTGGAGAAGGCCGGCGGCTGCGACATCCTGGTGAACAATGCCGGCATCCAGTTCGTTGCGCCCATCGAGGAGTTCCCGGTCGAGAAATGGGACGCGATCCTGGCGATCAACCTCAGTTCCGCCTTCCACACCACTGCGGCGGCGCTGCCGGGAATGCGGGCCAGGGGCGGGGGACGGATCGGCAACGTGGCCAGTGCGCACGGCCTGACCGCCAGCCCCTACAAGGCGGCCTACGTCGCGGCCAAGCATGGCGTGGTCGGCCTGACCAAGACCGTGGCGCTGGAGACCGCGGGGCAGGGCATCACCTGCAACGCGATCTGCCCGGGCTATGTGCTGACCCCCCTCGTCGAGGCGCAGATCCCCGAACAGATGAAGGTGCACAGGATGGACCGCGAGACGGTGATCCGCGAGGTCATGCTGCTGCGCCAGCCCTCTCGCCAGTTCGCCACGGTCGAGCAGATCGGCGGCACGGCGGTCTACCTGTGCAGTCCGGCAGCGGATCAGGTGACGGGGACGACGATCAGCGTCGATGGCGGATGGACGGCGTTGTGAGGGGCCAGGATCCCGCGAAGTGGTCTGCCGATCCCCTGGAAGGGATGTGCGGAGCCCGGACATGAGGCGGGTGAGCCTTGCCTTGCAGGGGGGCGGTGCGCATGGCGCCTTCACCTGGGGGGTGCTCGACCGGCTTCTGGAAGAGGAAGAGCTGGAGATCGCCGGCATCTCGGGCACATCGGCCGGCGCGCTGAACGGGGCGGCGCTGAAGGCGGGGCTTATCGCCGGGGGCAGGGAGGCGGCGCGCAGGCGGCTAGACCGGCTCTGGACCCAGGTCGGCGAGATCGGAGATTTCCGCATGTTGCCCTGGATCGCGCCCTTCCTGCCCGCGATCCGCTTCTGGCAGACCGCCAGCGCGGCCGTCCTGCCGTTCTCGCCCCAGGGCATCGCCGCACAGCTCTATTCGCCTTACGTCTTCGGGCCGAACTGGACCAACCCGCTGGAACCTGCCGTCCGCGACCTCGACTTCACCCAGGTCTGCGCCACGGCGGGGCCGAAACTCTTCATCAGCGCGACGAACGTCCGGACCGGCAGGATCAGGGTCTTTTCCGGGCAGGGCATCAGCCCCGAGGCGCTCCTGGCCTCGGCCTGTCTGCCTTCCGTGTTCCAGACCGTCGAGATCGGCGGAGAGGCCTACTGGGACGGCGGCTATTCCGGCAATCCGGCGCTGTTCCCGCTGTATGAACCGGACCTGCCCGACGACATCATCGTCGTCTCGATCAACCCTATGCGCCGCGAGGATGTGCCCGAGACCCCGCAGGACATCCAGAACCGGATCAACGAGATCAGCTTCAACGCCAGCCTGCTGGGCGAGTTGCGCGCGATCAGGTTCGTGCGCCGCCTGATCGAGGAGGGCCGGATGGAGCGCGGCAGGATGAAGGCGGTCAACATCCACCTGATCGCCGACGATGCCCTGATGAACACGCTTTCGGTCGATTCGAAGCTGGCGCCGACACCCCGACTGCTGGCACGGCTCCGGGAAGCCGGCCGGGACGCGGCCGATCGGTTCCTGACCGAAGGCGGCCCCAGGATCGGTGTCGAAGGCAGCGCCGACCTGACGGGGCTGCTCGGCTAGGTCTGAAGGTCCTTCGGCAGCGGATAGACCAGCCCGCCCGAGACGATCAGCTTGGCCGCATCGTCAACGCCCATGTCCATCACGATCAGGTCCCTGGTCGGCACGAACAGCAGCATCCCGCTGGTGAACGGTGTCAGACCGACGAAGACGGCCGACATGTCCGGCCCCATCGCGGCCAGACGCTCGGCCAGCTCACCCTTGGGCCGGGTGGACATGAAGCCGAGCGCCCAGGACCCGGGGCGCGGAAACTCGACCAGGACGACCTTGTCGAAGCTCTTTTCCTTCTTGTTGAAGAAGGTCTCGGCCACCTGCTTCAACGCGCTGTAGATCGAGCGCACGATCGGCATCCGGTCGACCAGATCCTCGCCCGAGCGGATGACGGTCCTGCCGATC
>JBKBRG010000010.1:0-18073 GCA_046292325.1 Tabrizicola sp. | reverse complement strand
CCTCGCCGCGCTGCACACGCGGCTGCAACCGCTTGTCGCCCTCACCCTGCGCGACGAGGTGATGCCGGAGCGGATCCCGGCGGCCGGGCTGATCATCCTGCGCGATGGCCAGCCGGGCGAGCCGGAGGTGACGCTGTCACCGCTGCGCTATCATTACCAGCACCGGGCCGAGCTGGAGGTCGTCGTCCAGGCGGGCACCGACCGGGCCGGTGCTTTCGATGACCTGATCACCGCCATCGGCACGGAGCTGGAAGCTGACCGGACGCTCGGCGGCCTCTGTGACTGGGTCGAACCAGAGGCCCCGGCCTCGGTCGATCTGCCCATCGAGGGCACCACGGCCCTGAAGGCGGCGGTGATCACCGTCGTCCTGCATTACTCGACGACCGGCCCTCTGGCCTGACACCCCACATCCAAGGAGACCCCCATGGCACGCGCACACGGCGCGCGGGCGCAGATGGCGCTTGCGTTCGAAACCGTCTACGGCACCCCGCCCGCCAGCGGCTATCGGCTGATGCCCTTTGCCCGCACCACGCTGGGCGCAGAGCAGCCGCTGCTGAACAGTGAAGTGCTGGGTTACGGCCGCGATCCCCTGGCCCCCATCAAGGACGCGGTCACCGCCGATGGCGAGGTGGTGGTGCCGATCGATGTGGAGGCCTTCGGCTTCTGGCTCAAGGCTGCCTTCGGTTCCCCCACCACGACCGGCACCACGCCCAAAACCCACACCTTCCAGTCGGGCAACTGGACCCTGCCCTCCATGGCCATCGAGGTGGCCATGCCCGAAGTGCCGCGCTTCGCGATGTATGCGGGCTGCGTGATGGACCAGCTCAGCTGGCAGATGAACCGCTCGGGCCTGCTGACAGCGACTGCCCGTCTGATCGCGCAGGGCGAGGCCATCGCTGCCACCACGGCCGCAGGCACGCCGACCGCGCTGGGCCTGCAGCGCTTCGGCCATTTCAACGGCGTGGTGAAGCGCAATGGCACGGCGCTGGGTAATGTCGTCTCGGCCGAGATCACCTATGCCAACGGCCTCGACCGGATCGAGACCATCCGCAACGACGGCAAGATCGAGGGCGCAGATCCCGGCATGGCGGCCCTGACCGGTCGTATCGAGGTGCGTTTCGCCGACTCTGCGTTGGTGACACAGGCTATCGATGGCACGCCCTGCGAGCTGGAGTTCGCCTACAGCCTCGGCGCGAACGCCAGTTTCACCTTCACCGCCCACGCCGTCTACCTGCCGGTCCCGCGGATCGAGATCCCTGGGCCGCAAGGCATCCAGGCGACCTTCGACTGGCAGGCCGCCAAGGCCACCAGCCCTGCCCGCATGTGCACCGCCGTCCTCGTCAACACCGTCACGGGATACTGACCATGATCCGACTGAACCTTTCGAACCGGCCCGAATGGCTGGACCTGCTCCCCGGCCTGCGCGTCCTGGTGGCGCCCCTCACCACCGCGCTGATGGTCTCCGCCCGCGCCGATCCCGCCATCGACGGCCTGTCGGAGGCGTCAAGCCAAGAGGACATGGCGCTGGCCATGGCCAAGGCTGTCGCCCGCCGCGCGGTCCTCGAATGGGAAGGGGTCGGCGACGATGACGGCAACCTCGTGCCCGTCAGCCCGGCCGGGATCGACGCACTTCTGGAAATCTGGCCGGTCTTCGAGGCCTTCCAGGCGCAATACGTCGCCCGCGGCCTGATGCTGGATCAGGAAAAAAACGCCTCCGCGCCCTCGCCGACTGGTCCTTCGGCGGGGGCGACGGCTACTGCGCGGCCTGCGCGGGCCCCTGCCCGGACTGCCCCGCAAGACTGAACCGGCCGCTGACAGTCGAGGGCTGGCAGGTCTGGGACCTGACCCAGCGCCTCGGCGGCCAGCTGCGCATCGCACCGGGGGCCGTCATCGGATGGGACATGGGCGCGGCCCTCACGCTGGCGCGGGCGCTGGGCGTCAACGCCCTGATCGCCGCCGAACTGCTGCCCGAAATCGAGGCGGTGATGGTGCGCAAACTCAACGAGCAGATGGCCGAGCGTTCAACGGCGATGACCCCGATCTGACGCCATGAGACCAACCGGCGCGCCGCGCGCATGATTCAGGTTCGATCGGATCGATCCCGATAGCCGTTTGGTACAGCCCCACGCGCCAGTCCCTTCAGGTCCTGATTTGCCGGAAGCGAACGGGACTGTGCCTCCTCGCCCTCATCAAATCCACGCAGTGGCAACCCGAGCCCCGCTTGATCGGTGGGCTTGGGTTCTTCATCGCCGTGCTGCGTGCTTTGGCTTTGGCCGATCATCGTCAGTCCTTTGGCAACTGAAACAGAGACTCCAAGTCCTGCCCTCCGCCCTAAGCACTTACCACAGAATCAAGGTTTTCCTCATGGCCGATAAGAAGGTCTCCGTCCGCCTCGTCGCGGAGGGCGGACGCCGCGTGCGCGCCGAACTGGAAGGTGTCGGCGAAGCCGGGGCACGCGGCTTCGGCCGCCTGTCGCGTGAGATGGAACTGGCCAACACTCGGCTGGCCGCTTTTGCACGTCGGGCGGGCCTCGCCCTTGGGGCCGCCGCAGCCGCCGCCACGGCTTCGCTCGGTCTGATCGTAAGGTCTACCGCCGAGAGTGCCGCGCAGATCCGGCAGTTCGCGCAGGTCGCCAATGCCACGCCCGAGGCCCTGCAGCGCTGGTCGGCTGGCGCGCGGACGGTTGGCATCGAGCAGGAGAAGCTCGCCGATATCCTGAAGGACGTGAACGACCGGGTCGGGGACTTCCTGCAGACTGGCGGCGGGCCGATGGCCGATTTCTTCGAGAATGTCGCCCCGCGCGTGGGTGTGACGGCCGATCAGTTCGCGCGGCTATCGGGGCCAGAGGCGCTGCAGCTATACGTCGACACGCTGGAGCGGGCTGGCCTTAGCCAGCAGGAGATGACCTTCTATCTGGAGGCCATGGCCTCGGACGCCACACGCCTGCTGCCGCTCCTGCGGAACGGCGGGGCGGAAATGGCGCGGCTTGGCGAGCAGGCTTCCGACCTTGGCGCGGTTCTGGACAGTGATGCGCTGGAGGCGCTGCGCCGCACGCAACTGGCGCTGGGCACCGTTTCCCTCGTCTTCGAGGGTCTGCGCAACCAGATCGCCGTGGCTGTCGCCCCGACCATCGAGGCGCTGGCCAATGCCTTCGTGGCTCTGGCATCCGATGGCGGGATCCTGCGTTCGGCCATCGACGCGTTGATCGGCAACCTCGGCCGACTTGCCTACTACGCCGCCACTTTCGCCGCCGTCATGGCAGGACGCTGGGTCGCCGGTATGGCCGCCGCGGCCCTGTCGGTGCGCGGCCTGGCCACGGCGCTAGTGTTTCTGCGTGGCGCCCTCATCCGCACCGGCATCGGCGCGCTGATCGTTGGCGCGGGCGAGCTGGTCTACCAATTCTCACAGCTTGTCGCCAAGGTCGGTGGCGTGGGCGAGGCCTTTCGCTTGCTCGGCGATCTGGCCCGCGAGGTCTGGTCCCGCATCGGCCTGTCGCTCGATGCGGCGCTGGCGCGCATGGCGGCCGGATGGGAGGGCCTGAAGGCAGCGGGTCTCTCGGCTCTCGAGGGCACCATCGCGGGCGTCGTCAGCTTCGGTGACCGGACAGCCGCGATCTTCCAGGGGGCCTATGACGCTGCCGTCGCAATCTGGGGCAGTCTGCCCGGGGCCATCGGCGACTTCGCCTTCCAGGCGGCGAACGGGCTGATCTCCGGCGTCGAGGCCATGCTGAACGGCGTCGTCACCCGCATCAACAGCTTCATCGAGACGCTGAATGCCGCGCTGGCCCTCCTGCCGGAATGGGCCACTGGCGAAGGTGGGGTGCGAATCGGCATCCTCGATCCGGTGGAACTGGGCCGCATCGGCAATCCCTTCGAAGGCGCGGCAACGGCCGCAGGGGCTGCGGCGGCGGATGCCTTCTCGGCCGCGATGTCGCGGACGTATCTCGAGCCGCCCGATCTCGGCCTCGGCGCCATGGCAGACGACGCCCGCGCCCGGGCAGATGGCTATCGCGAAGCGGCAGGGATGCTGGCTGACGCCGCCGGTCGGCCGCTCGCCAGCTGGCAGGCGCTGAAGGATGCGGTGAGCGGCACTGGGACCGAAGCCGAGACCGCGCTGGCAGATGCGGCTGCTTCAGCTGATGCCCTGAACAACGAACTGGGTGAGACCACCGAAGCTGCCGGAGGTGCCGGGGCCGCCGCGCGGGATGCTGGGGCTGCGGCGGCGGACGGGGCCGACCAGGCCGCCACCGGTTGGGCTGCGGTCACCGCTGCTTTGGCCGACTACGCCGCCAAGGCGCGCGACATCGGTGGCGATATCGGCAGCGCGCTGGTCAGGGCCTTCACCTCGGCCGAGAACGCCATCGGTGACTTCGTGAAGACCGGCAAGCTCGACTTCCGCGATCTGGTCACGTCGATGATCGCCGATCTCGCCAAGCTCGCGGCCCGGCGCTTCATCCTCGGCCCCATCGCGAATGTCCTTTCCGGCGCGCTGGGCGGGGCGGGTGGGATTTTCGCGAACATCCTGCATGCGGGCGGGATGGTCGGCGCACCCGGTCCCGGCCGGATGGTCCCGGCTCTGGCCTTTGCCGGAGCGCCGCGCATGCATTCCGGCGGCTGGGCCGGGCTGCGACCAGACGAGGTTCCCGCGATCCTGCAGCGCGGGGAACGCGTCCTCTCGCGCCGGGAGGCGACGGGCTACGGCCAGGCGGGTGCCTCCACCGTCAATGTCACGATCAACGCCCGCGACGCCGAGAGCTTCCGGCAATCACGCACGCAGGTCGCGAGCGACATCGCCCGCGCCGTGTCGCTCGGCCGCCGCGGCATGTGAGGAACCGCCATGGCATTTCACGAGGTCCGGTTTCCGGACAACATCAGCCGTGGTGCGCGCGGCGGCCCAGAGCGCCGCACGCAGATCGTCGAACTGACCTCGGGCGCCGAGGAACGCAACGCCAGCTGGGCCAACTCCCGCCGCCGCTATGACGTCGCCTATGGCATCCGCCGCGCCGACGATCTTGCGGCGGTGGTGGCGTTCTTCGAGGCGAGGAACGGGCGCCTCTATGGCTTCCGCTTCAAGGACTGGGCCGACTTCAAGTCCTGCCTGCCATCGCAGACGCCAGGCCCGACCAACCAGCTGATAGGCACCGGCAACGGCGCGGCGACCCTGTTTCAGCTGACCAAGCGCTACACCTCCGGCGCGCAGTCCTGGTCGCGGGCCATCACCAAACCTGTCGCAGGAACCGTGACCATCGCGCTGAACGGCACGCCGCAGGCTTCCGGCTGGTCGGTTTCCACGACCAATGGCCTCATCACCTTCACCTCCGCCCCGGCCACGGGCGTCGCCATCACCGCGGGCTTCGAATTCGACGTCCCCGTTCGCTTCGACACCGATGTCCTCGACGTCACCCTCGACCTCGAACGCCTCGGCTCGATCACCTCGATCCCCCTCGTGGAAATCCGCACATGAAAGCCCTGAACCCGGCGCTGCAGGCCCATCTCGACGACGGCACGACAACGCTCGCCTGGTGCTGGCGCATCACCCGGGCAAACGGCGTGACCTTTGGCTTCACCGACCACGACCGGACGCTGTCGTTTGACGGCACCGAGTTCGAACCGGAAAGCGGGCTGACGGCGTCAGAGGTGCGATCCGGCTCCGACCTCTCCGTGGACGCGCAGGATGCCCAAGGTGTGCTGTCGTCTGACCGGATCACTGAGACCGACATCCTCGACGGCCGATGGGACAATGCAGCGGTCGAGGTCTGGCGGGTGAACTGGTCGAGCCCGGCGCAGCGCGTTCTTCTGCGGCGAGGGGCCATCGGTCAGATCCGGCGCGGGCGGCTCGCCTTCGTGGCGGAGGTGCGTAGCCTCGCCCATGTGCTCGGCCAGACGGTGGGGCGAACGTTCCAGGCGAGTTGCGACGCCGCTCTGGGCGATCCGCGCTGCGGCGTCAATCTCGAAGCCCCGGCCTTCAAGGGCACCGGGGCGGTGATCGACGTGTTACGGGATCGGGCCTTCACCGCTTCCGGTCTCGCCCCCTTCGCGACGGGCTGGTTCGCCTTCGGGCTTGTCGAATGGTCGACCGGCGCGAATGCAGGGCGGCGGGTCGAGGTGCTGTCGCACGACCTCGTCGATGGCGTGGCCATCCTGACCTTGCTCGAAGCCCCGGTGCGACCGATCGCGGCGACGGACGCCTTCGTGGTCCGGGCGGGTTGCGACAAGCGGATCGCGACCTGCGGGACAAAGTTCGCCAATGTCGCCAACTTCCGGGGCTTCCCGCATATCCCGGGTCAGGACGCAGTCCTGCGCTACGCCACGAAGGACGGCGGGCACGAGGGGGCGGTCCTATGACATCGCCAATCGCGACTGCCGATCCCGCCCACGTCATCGCCGTCGCGCGGTCATGGCTCGGCACGCCCTACCACGACCAGGCCAGCCTGCGCGGGGTCGGCTGCGATTGCCTCGGCCTGGCACGGGGCGTCTGGCGCGAGGTGGTCGGGCCGGAACCGTTCCCGATCCCGCCCTACAGCCGGGACTGGGGCGAGACTGGGCCGAGTGAGGTGCTGGCAGATGGGGCGCGGGCGATGATGCACGAAGTCGCCCCATCCGAGGCCGCGCCCGGCGCGCTGATCCTCTTCCGCATGATGCCCCGCGCCATCGCAAAGCATGTCGGTATCCTCACCGGCCCCGACGCCTTCCTGCACGCCTACGAGCGCCTTGGGGTCATCGAGGAACCGCTGACCCCAACTTGGCGGCGGCGCATCGCCTTCGCTTTCCTCTTCCCCGCACGCTGAGTTTCCGCCATGGCCACGCTTGTCCTTGGCGCTGTCGGTTCCGCCATCGGCGGGGCCTTTGGCGGCGCGATCCTCGGCTTCTCTGGCGCAGCCATCGGCGGCTTCATCGGATCGACCATCGGGTCGGTGGTGGACAGCTGGATCGTGTCCTCGCTGGCCCCGGCGCAGAAGATCGAGGGCCAGCGCCTCGACAGTCTTCGGATCACGTCAGCGACAGAGGGAGCGATCATTCCGCGCCTCTACGGCCGCATGCGCATCGGCGGCAATATCATCTGGGCCACGGATTTCCGCGAGGAGACGAAGACCACGACGCAAGGCGGCGGCAAGGGTGGCGGCGGCGGGAGGGTCCAGACGACCGAATACCTCTACTATGCGTCCTTCGCGGTCGCCCTTTGCGAAGGCCCGATCACTGGCATCGGCCGCATCTGGGCCGATGGCAAGCCGCTCGACATGACCGGCATCACCTGGCGCTGGTATCCGGGGAACGAGACCCAGACCGCGGACCCGTACATTTCGGCGAAGATGGGCGCGGCCAATACGCCCGCCTACCGCGGCACGGCCTACGTCGTCTTCGAGGAACTGCCGCTCTCGACCTACGGCAACCGCCTGCCGCAACTGTCCTTCGAGGTGTTCCGGCCGCTCGCGGATCCCGACACCGCCGAAGGGCTGGTCAAGGCGGTGACGATGATCCCCGCCTCGGGCGAGTTCACCTATGCGACGGAGGCTGTCCGGAAGACAGTCGGCGCCACGACCACGGTCTTCGGTCAGACGACCGGCGGCACCACCTCGGCCGAGAACCTGAACGCGTTGCCCGACGAGGCCGATATCGTCGTGGCCCTCGATCGGCTTCAGACCATGGCCCCGGCCGTCGAGAGTGTCAGCCTGGTCGTCGCCTGGTTCGGCAACGACCTGCGCGCGGGCAATTGCACCATCAAGCCGGGCGTGGAGGTGGCGACGAAGGTCACCAGCCCCAAGGTCTGGACGGTCAACGGAGTTTCCCGCTCGGCTGCCCATCTCGTCAGCTGCGATGCCGAGGACCGTCCGGTCTATGGCGGCACGCCCGCGGATTTCGCGGTGCTGCAGGCGATCCGCGAGATGAAGGCGCGCGGGTTGCGCGTCACCTTCTACCCCTTCCTGCTGATGGACGTGCCGCCCGGCAACACGCTGCCGAACCCCTACAGTGCGAATGCCGCGACGCTGGGCCAGCCCAGCTTTCCGTGGCGTGGACGGATCACCTGTTCGCCTGCGCCAAGCTACACTGGCACCGCGGACAAGACCGCCGCCGCCGCAACGCAGGTCTCCAGCTTCTTCGGCGCTGCCACCCCCGCCCAGTTCTCGGTGTCGGGCGACAACGTGAACTGGACCGGCCCCTCGGGCGATTGGGGCCTGCGCCGGATGATCCTGCACTACGCCCATCTCTGCGCGGCGGCGGGCGGCGTCGACGCCTTTCTGATCGGCACCGAGATGCGCGGGCTGACCACCATCCGCTCCAGCGCCAGCGCCTATCCGGCCGTCACCGCCTTCAAGGCGCTGGCGGCAGACGTGAAGACGATCCTCGGGCCGGGCACCAAGGTCGGCTACGCCTCCGACTGGTCGGAGTATTTCGGCCACCAGCCCGGCGATGGAACAGGGGACGTGTTCTTCCACCTCGACCCGCTCTGGTCCGATGCCAACATCGATTTCATCGGCATCGACAACTACATGCCGCTCTCGGATTGGCGCGATGGGTTCGACCACGCCGATGCCCTCGAGGGCTGGCCCGCGATCCATGACCGGGGATACCTGCAGGCCAACATCGCAGGCGGCGAGGGCTTCGACTGGTTCTATGCCAGCGCCGCCGACCGGTCGGCCCAGATCCGCACGCCGATCATCGACGGCAGCGCAGGCAAACCGTGGGTGTTCCGTTACAAGGATCTGCGCGCCTGGTGGTCGAACCCGCATTTCAACCGGCCGGGCGGGGTGGAAAGCGGCGCTCCCACGGCATGGGTGCCGCAATCGAAGCCCGTCTGGTTCACCGAACTGGGCTGTCCCGCCATCGACCGGGGCACGAACCAGCCGAACGTCTTCTTCGATCCGAAGTCGTCCGAGAGCTTCACGCCCTACTTCTCGCGCGGCTGGCGCGACGACGCCATCCAGCGTGCCTATCTCGAGGCCAGCTATCTCTGGTTGGGCCAAGGGGCGAACAACCCGACGTCGTCCGTCTACGGCGGCCGGATGGTGCATGTGCCGGAATGCGCCGCCTGGACCTGGGATGCGCGGCCCTATCCGTTCTTCCCCGAACTGACCGGCATCTGGACGGACGGTCCGAACTGGCGGCTCGGCCACTGGCTGACCGGGCGGCTGGGCGCGGTGTCGCTCGCCGCGCTGGTGCGCCACCTCTGCCTGCGCGCCGGGCTGGCGGAAAACCTGATCGACGTTTCCGGCCTCTGGGGCGCGGTCGAGGGCTATGTGATCGGCGCGCTGGAAAGCCCTCGGGCGTCGATTTCCACCTTGGCCCGACATTTCGGCTTTGATGCCATCGAGACTGAAGGCGTCATCCGCTTCGTCATGCGCGGGCGGGCATCCAGCCTGACCCTCACGGTGGATGATCTGGTCGCCAGCCGCGAAGGCGAGGCGCTGGAACTGACCCGCGCGCAGGAGACCGAACTGCCGCAGGCCCTGAAGTGGCAGGTCGCCCGCGCGGACGAGGATTATGACGCGGCCCTCGTCGAAGCGCGGCGGATCACCGTCGACACCACCCGCATCGCTTCCGAGTCCTTCCCCATGGCCATCCCACCGGAGGAAGCCGAACGCCGCTGTCGCCGCGCGCTGATGGAAGCCTGGATCGGCCGGGAAAGCGCCACCTTCCGCCTGCCGCCCTCGCGTCTTGCCCTCGATCCGGCCGACGTGATCCGGCTGGCGCATGACGGCCGCGAGGTCGAGTTCCGGCTGGTGTCGGTGGCCGATGCCGAGGCACGAGGGATCGAGGCTGTCCGCCAGGACAGGGCCGCCTACGATCTGCCGCCCGGCGATCCCCGCCCGGCCTCGCTCGCCAGCCCCGTCGTGTTCGGCACGCCCGAGGTGGTGATGCTGGACCTGCCGCAGATCAGCGAGGACCAGCCCGCCCATCGCCCCCTAATCGCCGCCCATGCCAGCCCCTGGCCGGGCGAGATCGCCGTCTTCCGCAGCGCCTCGACGGATGGCTTCAATCTGCTGACGACCTTCGGCAGTCGGGCCCGGATCGGCACGCTGGCCTTCAACTTCTATCCTGGCCCGACCTCGCGCTTCGATCTGGGCAATGCGCTGGTGGTCGATCTGCTGTCGGGGACGCTCGAGAGCGTGACCGACGTCGCGCTGTTTGGCGGAGCGAATGCGCTGGCGGTCGAGAGCGCCGCTGGCCTATGGGAGATCGTCCAGACTGGCCAAGCCGAACTGATCGCCCCAGGCCGGTATCGCCTGACCCGCCTGTTGCGCGGCCAGCGCGGAACGGAACATGCGATGGGCAATCCGGCCCCCGCGGGGGCGCGCGCCGTGGTGCTAGATGCGACGCTGGCCTCGCTACCCATCGCCGAAGCCGACCTTGGCCTGCCGTGGAACTGGCGGGTGGGTCCGGCCGCGCGCGCCGTCGGTGACGCGAGCTATGCTGCGCTGGGCTTCACCCCGACCGGGCGCGGCCTTGTCCCGTTCGCGCCGGTCCACGTCGAACAGCCGTGGCGCACGGCACGCAGCCCGGGCGATCTGACCATCCGCTGGACGCGCCGGTCCCGCGCGCTCGTGGCCGATGCCTGGGAGCAGGTCGAGGTGCCGATCGCAGAAGACCAGGAAAGCTACGACGTCCAGATCCTCGACGGCGCTGCGATCAAGCGGACGCTGACCGGCAGCACGACCTCCGTCCTCTACACTGCCGCCCTACAGACTGCGGACTGGGGCGCGCCGCTGGGGCCCGGCCAGACGCTGGCGATCCGCATCTACCAGCTCTCGAACCGCCTCGGCCGCGGCACACCCGCCTCGGTCACGCTGCAATTCTGATCCCAATCCACGGGAACCCCCATGTCCGACACCACGACGCACCTTGGGCTGCCGTATCTTCTGGCCGCCCAAGCCCAGAAGCATGTCACCCACAACGAGGCGCTGAGGCTGCTCGATGCCATGGTGCAGCTTTCGGTCCTCGACCGCACGCGCACCGCGCCCCCGGCCAGTCCGGCCGAAGGCAACCGGCACATTGTGGCCTCCGGCGCGAACGGGATCTGGGCCGGGTGGGATCTGAACATCGCCTTCTGGATCGACGGCGCGTGGATCCGGCTGGTGCCGCGCACTGGCTGGCTGGTCTGGGTCGCGGCGGAGGGGCTGTTTCTCGTCTGGACCGGCAGCGCCTGGGAAGTGGTCGGCGAGCCGCGCGACGTGTCGGATGCCGTGTTCAGCCTGGTGAACGACGCGGACCCGACGAAGAAAGCGACCTTCTCGCTCGCAGGGATCAGCGCCGGGACGACGCGCAGCTTCACGCTGCCGAACACCTCATCGGAACTGGCGATCCTCGCGGGCACCCAGACCTTCTCCGGCAACAAGACCTTCGCCGGGACGCTGACGGCATCCGGAACCGTGACGGTGTCTGCCGCAAGCGCTACCATTGGCACCGCAACGACGACCGCAACCTACGGGATGGGCACCGGCGCCACGACGACGGGCGTGACCAAGACCGTGAACATCGGCACCGGCGGCGCCTCCGGATCGACCACGGTCGTCAACATCGGCTCGGCCACAGCAGGGGCCGGGGGCACGACCGTCATCAACACGCCCACCGTCACCTTTGCCAATGCCGTCACGCAGGTCGGCATGCCACAGGCCAACCTGACCGCGCAGCTCTTGGGTTTGGGCGGGGCCACGGCCGATAGCTACAACCGGTTGTCTGTGAACACACCGGCCGTTCTCCTGAACAACGCAGGCGCGGGCATCGAGGCAACGGTCAACAAGGCCGCCGCCGGGAATGATGCCGCCTTCGCCTTCAAGACCGGCTTCTCCGCCCGTGCCCTGATCGGTCTCTTGGGCAACGACGACTTCAGCTTCAAGGTCAGCCCGGATGGGTCTGCCTTCTTCGACGCGATCAGGATCGACCGCACCAATGGCCGCGTCGAACTGGCCGAGCCTGTGGTCCTGCCCGCCCATGACGCCGTCCCCTCGCCACCACCCGCAGGCAAACTCGCGCTTTATGCCCGTGACCGGGCGGGGATGGGATGGCTGGATGTCGAACGCCCTTCGGGCCGCCACTTCCCGCTCCAGCCGCATTTCGGGGTGAACCGGATCGCGACCTGGGCACCCTCGACCAGCACCACGATCAACACCAATGGTATGCCGCGCACGGCCGTCGGCACGGCGGCCACGCCGACGCTGGCCACGACCAACCTATCCACCTCCATGCGCCGCTGGCGGATGACGTCGGCGGCCACGGCCGGGGCGGCGGCCGAGGAACGCTCGGCAGGCTGGGTCTGCTGGCGCGGTAATGCGGATGGCCTTGGCGGCTTCACCTATGTGAACCGGCTGTCGCTGGTCACACTGCAGCCAACGGGCATGGGGTTCTTCGGCCTGATCGGATCTGTCGCGGCGCTGTCCACGACCCTGACGCTTTCGGCCGTCGTCAACGCACTGGGCATCGGGTTCGAGCGCGGCACCCATGCCAACTGGCAAATCGTCCACAACGATGGCACCGGCGCACCGACCCTGATCGACCTCGGCGCGGGCTTCCCCGTGGCCAGCACGACCAATGTCTTGACGCTCTACATCGCCGCTGCCCCGAACGACAGCGCGGTGGGGATCCGCGTGGTCGAGGAAGTCTCTGGCGCGGTGGCGGAGGCCACGATCACTACCGACATGCCCGCGGCGACCCAGCTTCTGAGCCCGCGCAACTACCTCAACAACGGCAGCACCGCCGCGGCCGTCGCCTATGACTGCTCCGGCGTCTACGTCGAGACCGATTACTGAAGCGCCACGCCCTGTGGCCGGAAAGGACCATGATGGATAACCAGACCACTCTCGCCGGGGAGGTCGCGCGGGCCTTTCGGGACCACGGGATCACCGCCGCGCTGACCGCCCTGATCGGCGGCACCATGGCCCTGATCGCGGCGATCACCCGCAAGGCTTTCACCAACGAGGCCCTGCTGGATCGTCTCGACCGGGAGCTCATCGCCGACCGGGACCGGATCGACCGGCAGCGCAGCGAGGACCGCAAGGCCGACGGCGACCGCCTCGACCGGATCGAGACCGACATCCGCTCGATGCGGGACATGCTCTTCGATGCCTTCCAGCGCGGCCGATCCGACTGACATTCCTGACCCTTGGAAACCGGCATCCCACCCGCCCCAGAGGCGGGTTTTTTCATCTGGAGGATCCACCATGCCGACCCTGTCCTACCCCCACTGGCGCGATGTGCCCATCAACACATGGCGCTGGCCGAACTTCTCGGCCGCCGAGATCGCTTGCCGCGGCACCGGCGCGATGAAGATCAACACGGAAGCCATGGACAAGCTGCAGGCCTTGCGCGACCGGCTGGGCAAGCCGCTGATCATCCGCTCTGCCTATCGCAGCCCGGAGCACAACCGGGCCGTCGGCGGAGCCCCCGCCTCGAAGCACATGCATGGCACGGCCTTTGATATCGCCATGTCGAACCACGATCCTGCGACCTTCGAGACGGCGGCGCGGGCGGTCGGGTTCCTGGGGTTTGGCTATTACCCCCGGTCGGGCTTCATGCACATCGACCTCGGTCCCGCCCGGTCCTGGGGCGATCCCTTCCCGGCGCGGCCCGTGCCCTTCGCGCCGGAACTGCCGCCCGCGCGCGAAGTCCTGTCGGAAAGCCGCACGCTGCGCGGTGGCGGCGCGGCTGGGGCGGCCACCGCGCCGCCGGTGTTGAAGTGCTGCAGGATGTGCTCACCGAGACCCAGTCCACCATCCAGCCGCTGGTGCCGTACCTCGACACCCTGCGTTGGGTGCTGATTGCCATCGCGCTGATCGGAATCGCGGTCACCATTCACGCGCGGCTCGACGACTGGAAGCGGGGCCAGCGGTGATCGGCTGGCTCCTCACCCATGGCCCGGCGCGCAAGGCGCTGGGCCTGATCTTCGCCGCCGCAGCGATCCTGCTGTTCCTCCTGAACCTGCGCCGTGCCGGTGAACGCGCTGGGCGCGCGGCCGAACGGCTTGATGCCCGAGAGAGAAACGATGCCATCCACCGCCAGATGCTCAACGCCGCCGCCCGCCGCCCTGCTGATCGCGATGCTTTGGCTGAGCGCCTGCGCGACGGCAGGTTCTGAGACCAGCGCGCCCTGCCCGCCTGTGGTCGAGTACACGGCCGCCGATCAGGCCCGCGCCGCCGACGAGGTGGAAGCCCTGCCGGAAGGGGCCGTCGTCGTCCGGATGCTAAGCGACTACGCCGTGTTGCGTGATCAAGCGCGCGCGTGCCAGTGAAATCTTGGATGCTACTCGCTCGGCGTCAGACCCTTTTCCGGCGCCGTGGCTTGGGGATGGTGGTCTGATCGCCGTTCGAGATTTTCGCTCTCCCGGTACAGGTCGGATAGCGCACGCAGCCGAGGAACTTGCCGAAACTGCCGCTGCGTTCGACCAGCCAGCCATCTTCGCATTCCGGACACGTCGGATAGCTGGCACCGCACCCGCATCGAACCTCGCCCGCTCCCTCGGCAAGGCGTGGCAGGGCCGTGCCGCAGGATGGGCAGGCCGGGAGCAGATTTCCGCAGTGCTGGACATGCTCGCAGCGATACCACATGCGGCCATCCTGCCCGGTCACGTCCAGCAATCGTCCGCCGCATTCACCGCAGACATGAGCCTCGGGTTCGGCCCCTGGGGCTGTTGAAATCCCGTAGGCAGGGTCTTTACGCAGCTCGGTCACGAAAGACGACGGTCGGGCGTTCGAGGCAAGGATCGTCAGGGTATGTCGGGCCCGCGTCATCGCCACATACATGACGCGCCGCTCCTCGGCGTTCTGGAACGCCTCCTCCTCCGGCGAGACCAGCGACAGGAGCGGGTCGTCGACGATCTCTGACGGGAACCCCATTCGCCCGCTGTCGGCGTTCAGCAGGACGACGTGGTCGGCCTCCAGCCCCTTCGACGCATGGATGGTCTTGAAGTCGATCTTAAGTCGCGGGAAGCGGCGCCGCAGACCCGGCATGTCCGGTTCGTTGAAACGATAGCGGCCAAGGAGCAATACCGTCGCGGGCTTTGCCCCGAGCCCCGCGGCGGCAGACAGGGCGGCAAGCACCTCGTTCAGTTTCCCCTCATCTTCGCCTTTGGACACCGTGACAACCTTGATCGCCGGTTCGGTGGCGGTTCCAGCCGGGACGATCTTCTTGTCGATCTGGGCGGGGTTCCGCAGAACGAAGGTTCGGGCAGCAAAGGCGATCTGGTCGACCGACCGGAAGGTGCGGCCGAGATCGACGGTTCTGTGCACGCCAGTCTCGCCATCGAAGCGCCCCCCGAACTCCCGCCCGAAATGGCGCATAAGGTGGATGTCGGATCCGGCGAAGCGGAAGATCGATTGCCAGTCGTCACCCACGGCAAAGACGCGCCCATCCGGATGCTGGGCCTTCAGCGCCTTCACCAACCGCGCCCGGCTTTGAGAGATGTCCTGGAACTCGTCGACGAGGATATGGCGAAACGGGCTGACATAGCGGCCGTCCTCTGCATAGCGCGCGGCGCGCAGGATCATGTCCTCGAAGTCGATCCGGCCCTCCAGGCGCTTCTGATACTCCTCGAAGACCGGCGCGAAGACGTCGAGGAAGGCCCGGGCGCGTTTACCCAGCTTCATCTGATCTGACTTGGTCTCGCAGTCCTGCAGGCTGTAGCCGCCGCTCTTGAACTTGCGCAGGAAGGTTCCGAGCAGCTTGGAAAAGTCATCGACCTGCTTCAACTCGACAATCCGGTCATAGATGGTGTCAACCGGTCGGGGGTTCAGGGTGACATGCGGTGCCAGCTTCTCGGCGAGGCCGGTCAGCAGGCGGCCCTCCTGCCGTTCATAGCTGTAGGTCTCGATCAGGGTGGTCTGATGCTCGGCGTGGACCTTCCGCTTCCAGTCCATGCCAGCGAGGTATTCGTCGCGGTCCACGAAGGGTGCCGTGACCAGCCGTTCGCTGCCGTCCCGCGCCTTTTCGCGCCGCACCCCGAAATGCTCGATGTAGATGCCACTTTCGATCAGGCGGAAATCGGGCTGGTAATCGCGCCTGCCGATCTCGGAAACCTTGTGTTCGTAGAGGGGCTCGTACTCGTACTCGACGCCGTTTTCGTAAAGCCAGTTGGCGATCTGCAGCTCTTCGTAACTCTTGACCTTCTCGCCCTGCAGCGTCCGCAGGTCTTGGGCTTCCATGTGGGTGTAGAAGTCATGCTTGGTCTTGAAGTCCCATTCCGTCTTGGGCTCGACCAGGAAATGCGCGAAGAACTGGATGATCGCCTTCGACACCTCTGACAGGCGGTAAACCAGGTCCTTCAGGATCTGCTTGATCAGGTTGGAGAAGGCGGTGTCGTCGGTAGCATGATCCGCCAAGGCGGGCTTTGACCCTTCGACGATCCCGATGATGTCGTAGGCAATCGCGTGGAAGGTCCGCGCAACGATGGGCACGCCGGATCGCGCCTCGACCCGTTCCGACATTTCCTCCGCCGCATTCTTCGCGAAGGCCAGAAGCAGGATTTCCTCCGGCTGGCGGATGCCCGCCTTGACCAGATAGGCCGCCTTGGCGGTGATGACGCTGGTCTTTCCGGATCCCGCCCCGGCAAGGACCAGAGTCGCATCCTCGTCGACGACAACCGAAAGGCGCTGTTCCGGGGTCAGCGGCTTGCTTTCGATAGTGTCGAAGAACTCCTTCCAACGGTCCAGTTCGGCCGTGACGAAGGCGGCGATGGCATTCGCCCGTGCTGATCGCGGGTCGGCGGCGAATTTTCGGACCGGTGCGATGCGCGCCGCGACCTCTGGACCGATGGCCTCGGCATTCAGCTTTGACAGAAGCGATGCATCCAGAGCCTTGGCGTCATCCAAGAGCGGCGCGATCTTGCACGCCGAGGGATAGTGCGGCGGTGCCGCTAGTCTCAGCACCCCGGCAAGAACTCTGTCCAGCCGCGCCGCTTCCTTCTCAAGGGCTGCGAGATTGACGCGCGTCCAGGCTTCCTTGACCTCTTCCGCGAACTCCCTGGCTGCGACGTGCCCCGCCCCCTTCAGCGTGACATTGTTATGCTCCTGCGACTTTATGGTCAGCGCAGTTCCGAGCATCCCTTTCCGGAGAACTGGTGCACAGGTCAGCGCCTGCAGTGACACGGTGGCAACCTGACCGCGTCGCGTGATCCTGATGTGATCCCCGTCTAGCGCCATGGCACGAGCAGAAATCCCGAAGGGGTCAATCAGGAAACCAAGCAAAGGGCGTTGTTGCAGTCGAATCAATGAACTGGGCCTCGTCGTCGCGTCCTGTCAGCTTGTGCTGCGACCGGCTTGAACTGCAACTGGCGAGTGCACAGACCGTGGTTGGGAGTTCTACAGCTTCATTGGCCGACAAGCGACGAAACCACGCGTTCGTGTCGTGCGGAGATTAGCTCCCACATTCTCCGCATATCGTGCGGTGTTTTCCCTTGCGCTTGCGGAGAATGCGGCCCACAATCGCCGCACTTAACGCGGAGAATGTGGTGTACATCTGGGAGCAGCCAGACTGGCCAAAGCTGACGTGGCAGGATGGCAGCATTGCTGCCCCCCTGGCTGCTGTGCGTCACGACCAAGGGCGATTGATCGGCCGGATGGAAGCGCTGGGCTTCAAGCTGCGCGAGGAGGCGGTCCTGCAGACGCTGACGCAGGACGTCGTCAAGACAAGCGAGATCGAGGGCGAGCAGCTGGATGCCACTCAGGTGCGGTCATCCCTCGCCCGACGGCTTGGCATCGACATCGGCGCCCTGCCCCCGACCGATCGCAATGTGGAGGGCACCGTCGAGGTGATGCTGGACGCGACGCGGAACTATCAGGCCGCGCTCACCGCCGAGCGCCTTTTCGGATGGCATGCGGCTTTGTTCCCCACCGGCCGCAGCGGCATGACGAAGATCATCGTCGGGGACTGGCGCGATGACAGTACCGGCCCGATGCAGGTGGTGTCAGGGCCCTATGGCCGGGAGAAGGTTCACTACTCGGCCCCGCCCGCACCGCGGATCGCGGCGGAGATGGAAGCCTTCCTCACATGGTTCAACGCGCCCTTGGCCACCGACCCTGTGATCAAGGCGGCACTGGCGCATCTGTGGTTTGTGACGATCCACCCCTTCGAGGACGGCAACGGGCGCA
>JBKBRG010000009.1:0-19266 GCA_046292325.1 Tabrizicola sp. | reverse complement strand
CCGGCCCGGATCAGGAAGCCACCATCCGCCAAGCCAAGGATGCCGCCGCGAAAGCCGATCGCCGCAAGCCCGAACAGAAAGCCCGCCAGCAGCCCCGTCGCCACCGGCCCCCAATCGCCGACCAGACCCCGCACCGTCCCGGGCCTTGCCGACAGGATCACCACGCCCAGCGTCGCCACCAGGATTGCCACCAGCCTGGCGAGCGTCAGCGGATCGCCGATCACCACCGTCGCCACCAGCGCCACGATCACCGGCTCGGTCTTGATCCAGGCCGTGGTCACCGCGAAGGACCGCTGGGACATCGTGACCAGCATCAGCGCCGTCGCCCCGATCTGCGACAGGGCCCCCAGCGCGGTATAGCCCAGACTGCCCATGGTCAGCGCCGGCACCGCCTCGCCCGTCGCCAGAGCGGACATCCCCAGGAAAAGCACCGCGAAGGGCAGCCCGAACAGGAAGCGGACCTGCGTCGCGCCCAGCGTCCCGATCTGTCGCGTCAGCCCCGACTGTGCCGCATTCCGCGCCGTCTGCGCCGCCGCCGCGATCAGCGTCGCCAGCACCCAGCCCAAGGGCTACGCCCCGCGGATCGTGTCGATCATCAGCTGCACATGGTCCGGGTTCGCATCCGGCGTGATCCCGTGCCCCAGGTTGAAGATATGCGGCCCCCTGGAAAACGCCCGCACGACGTGCTGCGTCGCCGCAATCAGCGCCTGACCGCCGGTCACCATATGCTCGGGCGCCAGGTTGCCCTGCACGCAGCCGTCGATCTGCACATTCGCCGCCGCCCATTCCGGGCTGACCGAATTGTCGATCGCCACGCAATCCGCCCCGGTCCGGTGGGCAAAGCCGATATAGCCCTGCCCCGCCTCGCGCGGGAAGGCGATGACCGGAATGCCCGGATGCCGCGCCTTCAGGGCCGCGATGATCCTGGCCACCGGGGCCTCGGCGAAATCCCTGAAATCCTGTCCTTTCAGCGACCCGGCCCAGCTGTCGAACAGCTTGACCACCTCGGCCCCCGCCTCGATCTGGGCCGACAGGTATTCCACCGTCGCCTCCGTGATCCGGTCGATCAGCGCCTGGAAGGTCGCCCGGTCCGCAGCCTTCAGCGCATGCGCCGCCGCCTGATCCTTCGAGCCCCGCCCCGCGATCATGTAGGTCGCCACGGTCCAGGGCGCGCCCGCAAAGCCGATCAGCGTCGTCTCCTTCGGCAGTTCCCGCGCCAGGATCCGCACCGTTTCATAGACCGGGGCCAGGGTCTCGTGGATCGCCTCCGCCGGCTTCAGGTTCGCCACCTGCGCCGCCGTTTCGATCGTCTCCATCCGCGGGCCTTCGCCGGTCTCGAACCACAGCTTCGGCCCCAGCGCCTGCGGCAAGAGCAGGATATCGGCAAACAGGATCGCCGCATCGAACCCATAGCGCCGGATCGGTTGCAGCGTGACCTCCGCCGCCAGGTCCGGCGTATAGCAGAGGCTCAGGAAATCCCCCGCCTTCGCCCGCGTCTCGCGGTATTCCGGCAGATAGCGTCCCGCCTGGCGCATCATCCAGATCGGCGGGGTCGGCAGCACCTCGCCCTTCAGCGCGCGCAGGATGGTCTTGGTCATCGGGGGTCCTTTCGTCTGCCCCATGCGTCCGCTGCCCCGCCCGCCTTGTCAAGAGTTGTCACCCGCGCCTGACACCGTTAAGCCTTCCTGCATGAGCGATGATCTGCCCACCCCCGCGCGTCCCCTGAAGATCGGCACCCGAGGCTCGCCCCTCGCCCTCTGGCAGGCGCACGAGACGCGCCGCAGCCTGATGGCGGCCTTCGCGCTGCCCGAAGCCGCCTTCGAGATCGTGGTGATCAAGGTCACCGGCGACCAGATCCAGGACAAGGCCCTGCGCGAGATCGGCGGCAAGGGACTTTTCACCCGCGAGATCGAAGAGGCGCTGCTCGATGGCAGCATCGACATCGCCGTCCATTCGATGAAGGACATGCCGACCCAGCAGCCCGAGGGCCTGATCCTCGACTGCTACCTGCCCCGCGCCGATGTGCGCGATGCCTTCGTCTCCCCCAACTACGCCTCCATCGCCGATCTGCCGCAGGGCGCCACCGTAGGCTCCTCCAGCCTGCGCCGCCGCGCGCAACTGGCGCTGCGCCGCCCCGATCTGCAACTGGTCGAATTCCGCGGCAACGTGCAGACCCGGATGCGCAAGCTCGACGAAGGCGTGGCCCATGCGACCTTCCTTGCCATGGCGGGCCTCACCCGCCTCGGCATGGCCGAGGTCGCCCGCTCGGCCATCGCGCCCGAGGAAATGCTTCCCGCCGTCGCCCAGGGCGCCATCGGGATCGAGCGTCGCACCGATGACCCCCGCACCGCCGCGCTGCTTGCCCGCATCCATGACCGCGACACCGGCCTCCGCCTCGCCGCCGAACGCAGCTTCCTTCTCGCCCTCGACGGCTCCTGCGAAACCCCGATCGCGGGCCTCGCCGTTCTGGAAGGCGACATCCTCTGGCTGCGCGGCGAGCTTCTGCGCCCCGACGGCTCGGCCAGTGTCGCGGGCGAAAGACGCGGCCCGGTCGGACAGGGTGCCGACATCGGCCGCGCGCTGGCAGAAGAACTTCTCTCCAAGGCCGGGCCAGACTTCTTCCGCTGAAGCGCCTTCTCCGCCTCGGCCCCGGCCCTTTGCGCAAATACTCCCGCCGGAGGCAGCCCCGGCTTGACCGGGCACAACCGCAAACGACCCACTCCGTAGGTCGGACTTCAGCCCGACTCCTGCCGTTTCAACTCCGCCCCCGGCGCCCCCCGAAGGCTCGCCCCCGAAATCCCCCCAACCAATGGCCGCCCGACACGCTATCCTGCCCGATCCCACCTTGCTCCTCCCCTCCCCCTCCGTGGGGAGGGGATGGGGGTGGGGGGGGGCCGGAATGCCCGAAGCGCAATCGTCAAGAAACCCTTGTCGCCCGCGACCAACCCCTTGAAATCAGGTCACTCCCGGTGCTTGTCCACCGTGGGCACCTCACACCAATTCCCCCCGGTCCAGCCGCCCCAGCACCCCTTCCGCCCCGGCCAGCACCGCCTGCCTATGGCCGTCCGACATCGCGTCCCAGACCCGATACATCTGCGCCATCCGGGGATTGCCCCGGAACCGCTCCCGATGCCGCAGCAGGAAGTGCCAGTAAAGCAGGTTGAACGGACAGGCCCGCTCTCCCGCCTTCTCCTTCACCCGATACCGGCACCCCCCGCAGTGATCCGACATCCGGTCGATATAGGCGCCCGAGGAGACATAGGGCTTCGAGCCGAGGAGCCCCCCATCGGCAAACTGGCTCATCCCCAGCGTGTTCGGCGCCTCCACCCATTCGAAGGCATCGACATAGACCGACAGATACCACTGATGCACTGCCTGCGGGTCCACCCCGGCCAAGAGCGCGAAATTCCCCGTCACCATCAGCCGCTGGATGTGGTGGGCATAGGCCAGATCCCGCGTCTGCCCGACGGCCGCCCGCATGCAGGCCATCCCGGTCTCGCCCCCCCAATAGACCGCCGGCAGCGCGCGGGAATGGCCCAGCGCGTTCGCCTCCAGATAGGCGGGTCCCCGCAGTGCCCAGATCCCCCGCACATATTCCCGCCAGCCGATCACCTGCCGGATGAACCCTTCCGCCGCCCGGATCGGCACCCGTCCCGCCTTCCACGCCGCCTCCACGGCAAGGCAGACCTCCATCGGCCCGAGAAGCCCGATGTTGAGATATGGGGAAATCACCGCATGGCTCAGAAACGCCTCCCCCTCCAGCATCGCATCCTGCTCTTCGCCAAAGCGCGGCAGCCGCTCGGCCACGAACTCCCGCAGGGCCGCCAGGGCCCCCGCCCGATCCGTCGCCCAGCGGAACGGCCGCAGCCGCCCGAAATGGGAAAACCTGGCCGCGACCAGACCCAGCACCTCCTCCACCACGGCGTCCGGGGCGAAGTCCCGGGGCCGGGGTCGCAACAGGTCCCGCTTCGCCGGCTTCCGGTTGTCGTGGTCGAAGTTCCACTGCCCGCCCGCGGGCTGATCCCCCTCCATCAGCAAGCCGGTCTTGCGCCGCATCTCGCGGTAGAACCATTCCATCCGCAGCTGCTTGCGGCCCCCCGCCCAAGCCGCGAACTCGGCCTCGGAACACAGGAGCCGGTCATCCTCCAGCACCCTGACCGGCAGCGGCAGCTCCTCGAGGTCGCGCAGCACCCGCCATTCCCCGGGCTTCGTCGCCAGCACGCCCACGGCCCCGAACTCTGCCGCCCGCCGCAGCAACTCCCCCGCAATCGTCTGGGAATTCTCCGGATCATCCAGCCGGGAATAGGCGACCCGCCACCCCTCGGCCCGCAACCCGGCGGCGAATTTCCGCATCGCCGCCAGGATCAGCGCGATCTTCTGCGGATGGTGGGGGACGCTTGTCCCCTCTCCCATCACCTCGGCCATCACCACCACGTCCTGCGTCCGGTCCGCCGCCCGCAGGGCCGCCACCGAGGGCGTGAGCTGATCCCCCAGGACCAGGACCAGCCTCACCACGGCACGACCTCGCCCTTCCAGTCGTAGAACCCGCCCGAGGCCTCGGGCCCCAACCCCTCCAGCACCGCCAGCAGGTGCCCGGCCGCCACCTCTGCCGGAACCGAGGGATGCCCCGCCCGCAAGGCGGGGGCCAAGCCGGTCTCCACCGTTCCGGGGTGCAGGGCCACGAACACCGAAAGGGGATGCGTCCGCCGCGCCTCGATCGCCGCCGTCCGCACCAGCTGGTTCAGCGCGGCCTTCGCCGCCCGATAACCATACCAGCCGCCAAGGCCGTTGTCCCCGATCGACCCCACCCGGGCCGACAGCACCGCCAGCCGGCACAGCCGGTCCCGGGGCATGAGCCGCAGCGCGTGCTTAATCACCAGCGCCGGCCCGATCGCATTCACCGCGAACTGCGCCGCCAGCCCCTCGGCCGTGACCGCCCGGATCGTCTTCTCCGGCCCGACCCCGCCGATGACCAGCGCCCCGGTCGCCACCACGACCAGGTCGAACCCCGGCTCCAGCGCCCCCAGCGCCGCGGCGACCGATGCCTCGTCCGTCACCTCCAGACCATCGCCCGACCGCGACAGCCCGGCAACCTCTGCGCCCCGCGCCCGCAGCGCCGCAACGATCGCCCCGCCGATCCCGCCCGACGCCCCCACCACCAATGCCCGCATGTCCGCCTCCAGAAACCAGGGCGAAAGATAGCGCCCGGTCCCTGCCCGGCCATGGCTTGCTCTTTTCCCAAATACTCCCGCCGGAGGCTCGCCGGCGCGGGGGCCTCGATGGCCCCTGCGACGGCGCCTCCGCTCCGGCAAAGGGCCTCAGACCACGATCTCGCGCGGGACGACGAAATCCACCACGACGCCGGTGCCGAAGGCGACCTTGCCCCAGTCCTCCACGTCGAAATCTGCGACCAGCGTCGCCCCGGTGGGATAGCGATGAAACTCCGGGTTCGCGGGCGGATGCGCGACAAGGCGCGCGGCGAATTCGGCGATGCCGGGATTGTGGCCGATCATCATCACCACGTCGGCCCTGGCATGACGCAGCACCGCCATCATCACATCCGGCCCGGCATGGTAGAGCGCAGGCTTCAGCTCCAGCACCGTCGTTGCCGGCAGCGCCGGGGCGATGCCGGAAAAGGTCTTGCGCGTGCGCAGGCTGTCGGAACAGAGCACCTCGCCCGGCACATAGCCGCGGCTGGCCAGCCACTGACCCAGATCCGCCGCCGCCGCCTTGCCGCGTTCGTTCAGCGGGCGGTCGTGGTCCGGGGTCATCGGATCGTCCCACGACGATTTCGCGTGCCGTGTCAGGATCAACCGCTTCATCGGTGGAACTGCCCCATGTGATAGGCCGACTGTTCGGGCAGTCTTGCATAGCTTTGCGACACCGGGCAAGCGCGGCGCACAAGGCAGCCCCCGGCCATGCACTCCGCCCCCTCGGCCCGGTCGAGCCAGGCATGACAGGCCGGCACGTCATAGCCTGCGCCGCTCAGCGCCCCGGCCGGGCAGGTGGTCAGGCAGGGGGAGGCGCAGGTTTCGCAGGGTTTCGCCACAGGCGGCGGCACCTCGACCACTTCCTTCAGCGCCAGTGCCCCGCGAAAGCTGACCATCAACCCTTGCCCGGCATGGACCAGAAGCCGCACCGGGCTGTCCCAGACCCGACCCGTCCGCAAGGCCCAGCGGTAGAACGGATGCCAGGGCGGCCCACCGAAGGGAAACAGCGCCTTGGCCCCCAGCTCGCAGGCGATCCGCCCGATCACCCGGCGCGACCAGCGATCGACCGGGTCCGGCCCGCCCCATTCCGGCTGCGCCTGAAGATGCGCCCAGAAGCCCGGCTCCAACGGCCCCAGCAAGAGCAGCGTCCGCGTCCCGGCCGGAAAACCTTGCTCGTCCGACCCCACGGCAAAGCCGCCCAGCACCTCCAGCCGCTCTTCGGCCAGGTGCGCCTGCAGCGCCGGAAGGCTGACCCCGGCCCCCGTCAACGCCGTCCCGGTCTGTCGTCGGGTCATTCCATTTCCCCTTTCCGGTCCAGCCCCGCCGTCATCGCATCATGCCCGACGCCAGTCTGGCACATTGCCGCGTGCATTCCGGTCCCGAAGCGACCGACAGAGCCACGAATGCCGTCATGCTGCGCGCGGACGGGCTGGGGGACGGGGCCCTGTCCGGCGTCGCGGGCAATCGGCAAAGGTCACGGCCCCGGCCACCGGACCGGGCGGTCTCCCGGCCTGCGGACACCGCCGTCGCAGCCGACTGCGCCGCCGGACCGTCAGCCCGGTCAGGTCTCAGCGCCGGACATGCGGCTTCACCCGCGGCTCGGTGCTTCGGATCTGGCTCCCGGCGCCGTGGTCGGTGAACAGTTCCAGCAGGCAGGCGTTCGGCACCTTGCCGTCCAGGATCGTCACCGCCCGCGTGCCCTGTTCGATCGCCATCAGCGCGGTCTCGGTCTTGGGGATCATCCCGCCCGAGATCACGCCCTCCGCGATCATCTGGCGGATCTCCTCGGGCGTGATCTGGGTCATCACCTCTCCGGCAGCGTTCTTCACCCCCGGCACGTCGGTCAGCAGCAGCAGGCGATCCGCCTTCAGCGCCCCGGCAATCGCCCCCGCCGCGGTATCGCCATTCACGTTGAAGGTCTCGTTGTCCTTCATCCCCGTCGCCACCGGCGCCACGACCGGGATGATCCCGGCGCTGTAGAGGTCGCGCAGCACCTGCACGTTCATCTCGACCGGGCGGCCGACATAGCCGAGTTCGGGATCGTCCGCCTCGCAGACCATCAGGTCGTCGTCCTTGCCGGAGATCCCCACGGCCCGGCCGCCCGCATCCATGATCGCCTGCACGATCCGCTTGTTGACAAGGCCCGACAGGATCATCTCGACCACCTGCACCGTGGCCTTGTCCGTCACCCGCTTGCCGCGCACGAACTCGGACCTGATCCCGAGCTTGTCCAGCATCTCGTTGATCATCGGCCCGCCGCCGTGCACCACGACCGGATGCACGCCGACCTGCTTCATCAGCACGATGTCGCGGGCAAATTCGGCCATCGCCGCATCGTCGCCCATCGCGTTGCCGCCGAACTTGACCACCACCACCGCGCCATCGAAGCGCTGAAGGTAAGGCAGGGCCTCGGACAGCATCTTGGCGGTGGCCTTGGCGTTCTCGGCGGTCAGGGTCTGCTGCTTCATCGGGGCCTCCATGCTTTGGCGCCGCATAAGCCTTTTCCGCCCCACCGCCAAGACCATTCGGCCAAGCCTTGCCTTCCCCACGGGCATGCGTAGCTTGCGGTGCAAAGGAGACCGCCCATGTCAGACCAGAAAACCCTTGTCCTGACCGGCGCCAGCCGCGGGATCGGCCATGCCACCGTCAAGCGCTTCGGGGCCGAGGGCTGGCGGGTCCTCACCTGCTCGCGCCAGCCCTTCGACCCGCGCTGCCCCTGGCCGGGCGGCGAGGAGAATCACATCGAGATCGACCTCGCCGATCCGAACAAGACCATCGCCGCAATCGAGACGATCAAGGCCAAGGTCGGCGGCAAGGTCCATGCCCTTGTGAACAACGCGGGCATCAGCCCCAAGGGCCCGGGCGGCGCGCGGCTGAACACGCTGGACACCGACCTGCGCACCTGGGGGCATGTGTTCCACGTCAACTTCTTCGCCAGCGTGATTCTCGCGCGCGGCCTGAAGGACGAACTGACCGCCGCGAAGGGCAGCATCGTCAACGTCACCTCCATCGCCGGCAGCAGGGTGCATCCCTTCGCCGGGGCCGCCTATGCCACGTCCAAGGCCGCGCTGGCCGCCCTGACCCGCGAGATGGCGCATGATTTCGGCCCCCTCGGCGTGCGCGTCAACGCCATCGCGCCAGGAGAGGTGGAGACCTCTATCCTGTCGCCCGGCACCGAGAAGATCGTCGAGAAGCTGCCCTTGCAGCGCCTTGGCCAGCCGAAGGAGGTGGCGGATGTGATCTGGTTCCTCTGCTCGGATCAGGCCAGCTACATCTCGGGCGCCGAGATCGAGGTGAACGGCGCCCAGCATGTCTGACGGTCATGTCTGACCTTTGCCCTCGGCGCGGCGCTCTGGCATAAGGGCGCATCCGAAAGGGCACCCCATGCTGGACGAAACCGACGACATCCACCCGCTGTTCCACGGCGCCCCGAAAAGCCTGGAATTCCGCAAGCTGCGCAAGCGTCTGGTGCAGCAGGTGCGCGAGGCGATCGAGACCTATGGCATGGCACGGGCGGGCGACCGCTGGCTGGTCTGCCTCTCGGGCGGCAAGGACAGCTATACGCTGCTGGCGATCCTGCACGAACTGAAGTGGCGCGGGCTTCTGCCGGTGGATCTGCTGGCCTGCAATCTCGACCAGGGCCAGCCCGGCTTTCCCGCCACCGTCCTGCCCGAGTTCCTGACCCGGATGGGCGTGCCGCACCGGATCGAATACCAGGACACCTATTCGGTCGTCATCGACAAGATCAAGCCCGGCGGGACGATGTGTTCGCTCTGCTCGCGGCTGAGGCGCGGCAACCTTTACCGCATCGCGCGGGAAGAGGGCTGTTCGACCGTCATCCTGGGGCATCACCGCGACGACATCCTGGAAACATTCTTCATGAACCTGTTCCATGGCGGGCGCCTCGCCTCGATGCCGCCGCGCCTGCTGAACGAGGACGGCGACCTCTATGTCGCCCGCCCCCTCGCCTTTGTCTCGGAGGCCGATTGCAGCAGATTCGCCGGGGCGATGGGCTATCCGATCATCCCGTGCGACCTCTGCGGCAGCCAGGAGGGGTTGCAGCGCGCACAGGTGAAGAAGCTGCTCGATGACTGGGAAAGCCGGACCCCGGGCCGCCGTCAGATCATGTTCCGGGCACTGATGAACGTGCGTCCCTCGCATCTGGCCGACCCCGCGCTGTTCGACTTCGCCGCGCTGGTGGCCGAAGCAACGCGTCCGGAAAATTCGACGCAACTTTCGGATGAGCGTTAAGGAACTGATCATGAACATTCGCCTAGCCTGACCTCGATCCGCGGGCATCAGGCCCGCATGAACGGGGGCGAAAGGCATGATCTTTGCGCTGCAGCGGCCGACGGTTCTGTCCTGGCAGATCATGGCCCTTTCGCCTCTCGTTGCCCTGGTTGCGTTCTGGTTGGGCGGCGAACCGGCCCTGGCAGTTCTGGCGGCCCTGTGTCCGCTGGCCATCCTTGCCGTCCGGCGCCCTTCTCCGCCCGGCACCTCCATATCCGTGTCCGACCAGGTGATCGCCCGGCTGGATGCGACGCTTGCGGACATTGCCATCAGGGGCGGTGCGACGGGCTGCCTGGTGATCCAGTTCGACGGCGCGGCCCATCTCTGCGACCGGCTCGGGCGCAGCCGGCAAAGCGAGGTCCTGGCCACCTCCGTGGCACGTCTGCGCGGGGCGCTTCGCCCCGGCGACCTGCTCTACACGCTTGAGGACGGAAGTCTCGCGGTGGCACTGTCCGCCTCGCCGCGGCTGGACGCAGAAATCATGGTGCGCATAGCCGCCAGGATGCAACTGGTGGCCCAGCAGCCGGTCGTCCTCGCGTCGGGGCCGGTGCAGGTGATCTGTTCGATCGGTTTCTGCCACTCGGCACAGCTGTCGCAGCCCAGCGGGCGGGCGCTGCTCGATGCGGCCCAGGTCGCCGGGGACGAGGCTGCGATGTGCCGCCCCGGCGCGATTCGCGGCTTCACGGCCGAGATGGCCCGCGCCCGGTCCGACCGCGACGCCTTGCGCGCCGGGTTTTCCGCCGCGGTCGACCGTGGCGAGGTGCGCGCATGGTTCCAGCCACAGATCTCGACCGACAACGGCGAGGTCACCGGGGTCGAGGCGCTGGTCCGCTGGGAGCATCCGGACCGGGGCTTCCTTGCGCCCGGGGCCTTTCTTCCCGCGCTCGAAGGCTCTGACCTCATGGAGCTCCTCGGCCAGACCATGCTGACGCAGTCGCTTGCCATGCTGGCCGACTTCGACCGCCGGGGATTGCGCATCCCCACGGTGGCGGTCAACTTCTCGCAGCAGGAATTGCGCGATCCGCAACTGCCCGACCGTCTGGCCTGGATGCTGGACAGTTTCGGCCTGTCACCCTCGCGCCTGACGATCGAGGTTCTCGAATCCGTGGTTTCCGGCGATGGCGAGGATATCGTGGCCGCGAACATCGGCAGGATCGCCGCCATGGGATGCGGCGTCGATCTTGACGATTTCGGCACCGGCCATGCCTCGATCACGGCCATCCGCCGCTTTGCGCTGAACCGGCTGAAGATCGACCGCAGCTTTGTAAAGGAGGTCGACCAGAACCGTGACCAGCAGAACCTGGTCACCGCGATCCTGTCCCTGGCCGAGCGTCTGGGCCTGGAAACCCTGGCCGAAGGTGTCGAGACCCCGGCAGAACATGCGCTTCTGGCACAGCTTGGCTGCGGTCATGTGCAGGGCTTCGTCATCGCCCGACCGATGCCCGCCGAGGATCTGGCCGCCTGGCTGGTGTCCTATCGTGACAGACAGGCCGATGCGCTGCGGATCGACGTGGGCGCGCGGTAGGCCGCGGGATGCCCTTGCCTGCGGTTTCAGCACCGCAACGAAGGCGCGTGACCCCTTGGTCCACCGCGCGCGGGCGCTGCCGCGCCATGGCTCAGTCCAGCCGGAACAGCTTTTCCCGGCTCGTGGCTCCCCGGACCAGTGTCAGTCTCGACTTGGCAACCCCCAGGGCCCTGGCCAGCGAGACGCGCGCCGCTTCGGTCGCCCGACCGTCCTCGGGCGGCTCGCTCACCCTGATCGTGATGCGGTCGCCAACGCGTTCCATCCCCGGACGGCGCGCGTTCGGAGTGACGCGAACCATGAACATCGCGCCCTCTCGGGCAAGATCGGACAGGTCGTTCATGACCCCAGAGATGCCCAAGCCTCGCGCGCGGCACAAGGCCTCGATCCGGCCGGCATCAGCTGGATGTAAGGTCCTGCCGGTTTCTCCGGTATCGGGCTGCCGGGTAGCGATCGGACAGACTGAAGGCCGATGGCGCCGCCTCGATGATCCCGGAAATGCGGGCGAGAAAGGTCGGATCGCAGAGGCCGGGCGTTGGCAGTCCCGCGGCAGGCCGGATCCGGGCCCTCAGACGCCGACCTCGACCCCAAGCCCCCGTTCACGCGCGCGACCCACAGCCACCGCCGCGACCGCAAGATCCTGAAGGCCCACCCCCGTTCCGTCGAAAAGGGTGATCTCGGTCGCAGACCGCCGTCCGGGGTGCGCGCCGATCTGGACATCGCCCAGGGGGATGATGGAGGCGGCATCGATCAGTCCCGCGGCAACCGCATGCTGCGCCTCGCCGATCGTGACCGACTGCGCGACCTCGTCGGTGAATACCGCTGCGCCGGCAACCAGCGCCGGCTCGACCTCCTGCTTGCCCCGGCTGTCGGTCCCCATGCAGGACAGATGCGTCCCGGGGCTGACATGGGCCGCCATCAGGCTTGCGGCCGGCGAAGATGTGATGGTGATCACCACATCCGCCTCGCGCATCCGCTCCAGCGGGACCGCTTCGAACGGCAACCCGAGTTCGGCCGCCACCGCTCCCAGCCGAGGCAGCATCTCGGGATGCGGGTTCCAGGCGATCACCCGCCGGAACCGGCGCACCCGCGCCGCCGCACGCAGCTGGAACCCTGCCTGATGCCCGGCACCGACCATCCCGAGCACCTCCGACTCCGGTCGCGCCAGTCGGTCGATGGCCAGCGCCGAGGCCGCGGCCGTTCGCAGCGCCGTCAGCAGATTGCCCCCCACCATGGCCAGCGGCCGCCCCGTATCGGGATCGAACAGGAACACCGAGGACTGGTGATTGATCAGTCCCTTTTCGGCATTGCCCGGGAAATAGCCCCCCGCCTTGACGCCAAGCTGCCCCGCCGCACGGTCAAGGCCGGATTTGAACCCGTATTGCCGCCCTTCTCCCAGCGCCTCGCGCACGACCGGGAAGTTGTAGGCATCCCCGCGCGCCATGGCGGCGAAGCAGGCCTCGACAGCGCGAAACGCATCCTCGGGCGAAACGAGCGAGGCGATCAACGCCTCGGGTATGATCAGCATGACAGCCTTTCCAGGGAACTTCGGTCCCTGACTTGCTCTTTTCCGAAATACTCCCGCCGGAGGCATCCGTCCGGCGGGCCCTGCGATCCGCTGGATCAGAAGGCCTTGCCACGCGCCGAGACCGGCCAGACGCTTTCGACCTTGCCGTTCCGCACGCCGACATACCAGTCGTGGACATTGCAGGTCGGGTCGCAATGCCCGGGGACAAGCTTCAGCTTGTCGCCAACCTTCAGCACACCCTGCGGATCCTCGATCACCCCGTGCTCGTCGCTGCACTTGACGTATTTCACATCGTCACGCCCGAAGATCACCGGCAGTCCCGAATCCACCGACTGCGCCTTCAGACCGGCGTCGCAGATCGCCTTGTCGGCCTTCACATGGCTCATCACCGAGGTCAGGATGAACAGCGCATTCTCCCATTCGCCACGGTCGATGCGGTTGCCGTCCTTGTCGAGGATCCGGCCATAGTCGGCATCCATGAAGGCGTAGGAGCCGCACTGAAGCTCGTTGTAGACGCCCGAATTGCTTTCGAAGTAGTAGGACCCGGTGCCGCCGCCCGAGACGAGTTCCGGCTTCAGCCCAGCGGCTTCCAGCGCCTCGACGCAACCTTTTACCTGGGCAATCGCCGCATCCAGCTTGGCCTTGCGATCCTCATACCTGTCCAGGTGCTGCATCGCGCCCTGATAGGCCTGGATCCCGGTGAACCTCAGCCCCGGGGCGGCGGCAACGGCCCTGGCGATGGCGACCACCTCCTCCGGCGTCCTGACCCCGCAGCGTCCCGCGCCGCAGTCGATTTCCACGAAGACCTCGATCTGCGTGCCGTGCCGCAGTGCCGCCGCCGAAAGCTCGGCCACGTTGGCCACATCGTCCACGCAGACGATGGTCCGCGCGCCCAGCTTCGGCAGGCGGGCCAGCCGGTCGATCTTGGCCGGATCGCGCACCTGGTTCGAGACCAGGATGTCCCGGATGCCGCCCCGGGCAAAGACCTCGGCCTCCGAAACCTTCTGGCAGCAGACCCCGACCGCACCGCCCAGCCGTTCCTGCAACCTGGCCACATCGACCGATTTGTGCATCTTGCCATGCACCCGATGCCGCATCCCGTGGGCTTTCGCATAGTCGCCCATCTTGACGATGTTGCGCTCCAGCGCGTCGAGGTCGAGGATCAGGCAGGGGGTCTGGATGTCCGCCTCGTCCATCCCAGGCAGGGCCGGGATGTCGTAACCGACCTCAAGCCCTTGAAAATCCGTGTGCTTGTTCATGGCCTCAACCTTTCATCCAGGGAAGTTTGTCCAGATCGACGTTGCCGCCGGTGATGATGATGCCCACCCGCTTGCCCCGGAAGGCGGCACGGTTCTTCAGGACCACCGCCAGGGGCACCGCGCTTGAGGGCTCCATCACCACCCGCAGGTGCTTCCAGGTCAGCTTCATCGCGTCGATGATCTCCTGCTCGGACGCGGTATAGATCTCGCTGACGTGGTTCGACACGAAATGCCAGGTCAGATCCTTCAGCGGCACCAGAAGCCCATCGGCGATGGTTTTCGGCGCGTCATCCGCGATGATATGGCCGGCCTTGAAGCTGCGATAGGCGTCGTCGGCCTGTTCCGGCTCGGCGGCGATCACCTTCGTCTCGGGTGCCAGGGTCGCCAGGGTCAGGCAGGTGCCAGAGATCATGCCCCCGCCACCGATCGGCGCCACGACCATGTCGAGGCCCCCGGTCTGCTCCATGAACTCGCGCGAGCAGGTGCCCTGGCCTGCGATCACGCGGGGGTCGTTGTAGGGATGCACGAAATCGCCGCCCGTGCGGGCCTGCACCTCGGCAAAGGTCGCCTCGCGGCTGGAGGTCGAAGGTTCGCATTCGGTGATCACCCCGCCATAGCGGCGCACGGTATCCTTCTTCGCCTGCGGCGCGGTGTGCGGCATGACGACATTGCAGGGGATGCCGCGCAGCATGGCGGCATAGGACAGGCACGAGGCATGGTTGCCGCTGGAATGGGTCGCCACCCCCTTCTTCGCCTGCTCCTCGGTCAGGCCAAAGACCGCGTTGGTCGCGCCGCGCACCTTGAAGGCCCGGGCTCCTGGAAGTTTTCGCACTTGAAGAACAACTCGGCCCCCGAAAGCTCGTTCAGGTAATCCGACGTGCGGACCGGCGTCAGGCGGATATGCGGCCGGATGCGGTCATGCGCGGCCAGCATGTCGTCATAGGTGGGGATCGTCAGTCCGTTCATGTCCTTCATTTCCTGCCCTTTCCGCTGGGGCCCATGATCCCTGGAAGGATCTTGCAGATCTTCTGGAAGCGATGTGCCCTTCACTCCGCCGCCATCGCGAGGGCCTGAACGGTCCCGCGATAATACTCCTGCGCCGCCGCGACCCCCGAGCCAAGCGTCACCGGCCAGCCGAGATCCGCCATGCACATCTCGGCCACCGCGAGGCCGGACAGCACCATCGCATCGGTCAGCATGCCCAGGTGGCCGATGCGGAACACCTTGCCCGCGACCTCGCCCAGCCCCACGCCGAAGGCCATGCCGTATTTGCTGGCCGCCAGCTGCACCAGCGCCGTCCCGTCGCAGCCGCCCGGCACCTTCACCGCCGTCACCGTGTCCGAATACAGGTCGGACGAGGCCGCAAAGGGCGTCATCCCCCAGGCGAAAACCGCCCGGCGCACCCCCTCGGCCAGGCGGTGGTGGCGGGCATAGACATTGTCCAGCCCCTCTGCCTCCAGGAGGTCGATCGCATGGGCAAGGCCCGCGATAAGGCCGACGGCGGGGGTATAGGGATAGCCGCCCCTGGCATAGGACGCCAGCATGTCCTTGAAATCGAAGAAGGTTCGCGGCAGCCGCGCCGTTTCCATCGCCGCGATCGCCTTGGGAGAAACCCCAAGGATCGCCAGGCCCGCCGGCAGCATGAAGCCCTTCTGGCTGCCCGCCACCGCGATATCCACGCCCCACCCGGCAAAGTCGAACGGCATCGAGGCGATGGACGACACCCCGTCCACGAACAGCATGGCCGGATGACCCGCCGCGTCCATTGCCGCCCGGATGCCCGCGATGTCGGACTTCACCCCGGTCGCGGTCTCGTTGTGCGTGGCCAGCACCGCCTTGATCCGGCCCGAGCGGTCGGCCCTCAGCGCCGCCTCGATCTGCGGCACGGGCGCGCCTTGCCCCCAGGGGGTCTCGATGATCTGCACCTCCAGCCCGTGCCGCTGGCAGAGGTCGATCCAGCGATGGCTGAACATGCCGAACCGCGCCGCCAGAACCGTATCGCCGGGCGACAAGGTGTTCGTCACCGCCGCTTCCCAGCCACCCGTGCCGGTGGAGGGAATCACGATGACCTCACCCTGGTCCATCTTCAGAACCCGCCGAACCCCTTCGAGCGCCGGCCTGAACAGCCGAGCGAACGCGGGAGACCGATGGTCCATCGTGCCCATGTCGCAGGCCTTGCGCACCGAGTCGGGGATATTGGTCGGGCCGGGGATGAAAACCGGATTCTGCATGGACATCGGGCACCTCCCTGAAAGATCGCCCGGAAAGGCTACGCCCGGCGACCGATCCGCACAATTTTTTCGAAAAGATTTTTCACTGTCACAATCACATGCTAATCCTCAATCCGGTCAATGAGTTGCGATTTTTCATGCGAAGGAGGCCCCCGATGACCCGGAAACCCCGTGGCCGCCCGAAGGCGTTCAACGACAAGACCGACCAGAACACCGTTCAGGCCCTGGACCGCGGCCTCGACATCCTGTCCTTCGTCGCGCGGAACCCGGGCCGGACGCTTTCGGAGATTGCCGAGGAAACGGGCGAGGCCATTGCCACGGTCTTCCGCGCCCTTGTCACCTTGCAGGGGCATGGCATGGTCGAAGCCGAAGAACCCGGCCAGTTCTGGCACATCGGTCCGGGTGCCTTCCGCGTCGGATCTGCCTTCCTGCGCCGGACCAAGGTGGTCGAACGCGCCCGGCTGCCGATGGATGCGCTGATGCGCGAGACCGGGGAAACCGCGAACCTCGGGATCGAGGTCAAGGACGAGGTCTTCTTCGTCGCCCAGGTCGAGACCTACGAGGCGATCCGCGCCTTCTTCCCCCCCGGGACCCGTTCGCCCATGCATTCTTCGGGCATCGGCAAGGCGCTTCTGGCCTGGTATCCCGAGGAAAAGACCCGCGCCATCATCGCGCGCAAGGGGCTGGAGAAGTTCACCTCGCTGACCCTGACCAGCGAAAGCGCCCTGATGCGCGACCTCTCCCGCACCCGGGACCGCGGCTTTTCCATCGACGACCAGGAACGCGCCGAAGGCATGCGCTGCGTTGCCGCGCCGATCTTCAACGCCCATGGCGAGCCGGTCGCAGGCCTTTCCGTCTCGGGCCCCGCCTTCCGCATGGGCCTGTCGGACGCGACCCGGATCGGCGCTCTGGTCAGGGCTGCGGCCGATCAGGTGACCGAGGCCACGGGCGGCACCCTTCCCGGGTGACGCTTTCGACCTTGCCCGGTCGGTCGGGGACCAGACCGGCCGGGCCAAGGGTCTAGACAGGCGATCAACCGCCCGAAAGGACCGCCCGATGTCGAAGCCGAACCTTCTGATCTTCATGGTCGATCAGCTGAACGGGACGCTGTTTCCCGACGGCCCCGCCGATTTCCTGCACGCCCCGAACCTGAAGCGGCTCGCCGCGCGATCCACCCGCTTTGCCAACTGCTACACGGCCTCGCCGCTCTGCGCCCCGGCGCGGGCAAGCTTCATGTCGGGCCAGCTGCCCTCGCGCACCCGGGTCTATGACAACGCGGCCGAGTTCGCCAGCGACATCCCGACCTACGCCCACCACCTGCGTCGGGCGGGCTATCACACCGCGCTGTCGGGCAAGATGCATTTCGTCGGCCCCGACCAGTTGCACGGCTTCGAGGAGCGCCTGACCACCGACATCTACCCCGCCGATTTCGGCTGGACCCCCGACTATCGCAAGCCGGGAGAGCGCATCGACTGGTGGTATCACAATCTCGGCTCGGTCACCGGCGCGGGCGTGGCCGAGATCACCAATCAGTACGAATACGACGACGACGTGGCCTTCCAGGCCGTGCAGAAGCTCTACGACCTGTCGCGCGGGGCCGACCCGCGCCCCTGGGCGCTGACCGTCAGCTTCACCCACCCGCACGACCCCTTCGTCGCGCGACGGAAATACTGGGATCTCTACGAAGGCGCGCCGGAACTGGAACCGCCCGCTGCCATCCCCTACGCGGCGATGGACCCCCACTCCCGGCGGCTGATGGATGCCTGCGACTGGCGGAACTTCGCCATCACGCCCGACCACATCCGCCGCGCGCGCCGGGGCTATTTCGCCAACATCTCCTACATCGACGACAAGATCGGCGAGATCCTCGCCGTGCTCGAGGCGACGCGACAGCAGGCGCAGATCCTCTTCCTCTCCGACCACGGCGAAATGCTGGGAGAGCGCGGCCTGTGGTTCAAGATGAACTTCTTCGAGGGCTCGGCGCGCGTGCCGCTGATGATCGCCGCGCAAGGGATGCCCGCGGGCCGGATCGATACGCCGGTCTCCTCCATCGACCTTGCGCCCACGCTGGCCGCGCTGGCCGGCATCTCGATGGACGAGGTCATGCCCTGGACCGAAGGCGTCAACCTGATCCCGGTGGCGAACGGCGCCCCGCGCGGCCCGGTGGCCATGGAATATGCCGCCGAAGGCTCGATCACCCCGCTCGTCGCCCTGCGCGAAGGTGCCTGGAAATACATCCGCTGCCCGGCCGACCCCGAGATGCTTTTCGACGTGGCGAACGACCCGGGCGAGACCGTGAACCTGGCCACCGATCCCCGCGCGGCCGAAATCCTTGCGCATTTCCGCAAGCTTGCCGATGCCCGCTGGGATCTCGCCGCCTTCGACGCCCAGGTCCGCGAAAGCCAGGCGCGGCGCTGGGTGGTCTACGAGGCGCTCCGCAACGGCGCCTACTTCCCCTGGGACTACCAGCCGCTCCGCGCCGCAAGCGAACGCTACATGCGCAACCACATGGATCTGAACGTGCTGGAAGAGCAGAAGCGCTTCCCCCGCGGCGAATAGGCAGGGGCGCGTGCCCCCCGCCCCCGGCGCCCCTCT
Organism: Tabrizicola sp.; assembly: GCA_046292325.1. GTDB lineage: Bacteria > Pseudomonadota > Alphaproteobacteria > Rhodobacterales > Rhodobacteraceae > Tabrizicola. Next base: position 631 of record JBKBRG010000009.1, on the reverse strand, counting down.
TGCTCTTTTCGCAAATACTCCCGCCGGAGGCTCGCCGTCCGCGCGGCTCGATGCCGCAAGGACGGCCCCGACCCTAGCGCGCGTCGGCCAGCACCCTTTCGGCCCCCAGCCACCCCATCAGGATCGACGGCGCATTGGTGTTGCCCGCGATGATGTTCGGGAAGGCCGAGGCATCGATCACCCGCAGCCCGCCCACCCCATGCACCCGCAGCCCCGGGTCCACCACCGAGGCCTCCGGATCCTGCCCCATGCGGCAGGTGCAGCTCGGGTGATAGACCGTCCCCGACCGGGCACGGAAATCGGCGATCAGCTCCTCGTCCGTCACCACCTCCGGCCCCGGGCGCAGCTCTTCCTTGATCAACCCCGCCAAGGCTGGCTGCGCGGCGATGCGGCGGACGAATTTCACCGCGGCCAGCATCTCCTCGACATCGTTGTCCGTCGAATAGGCATTCGCGGTGATCACCGGATGCTCTTCCGGCCGGGCCGAGCGCAGCCGGATATGGCCCCGGCTCGTCGGCCGGCAGTTCGACAGGCCGATCGACATGCCCGACCAGGGGTCCGGCGTCAGGATCGGCCGCTCGCCCCCGCGCGGGATCAGCGTCGAGAAGGCCTGGAAATAAAGCTGCATGTT
>JBKBRG010000008.1:0-19757 GCA_046292325.1 Tabrizicola sp. | reverse complement strand
GGATCGCGGCCGCGCGGTCGAAGCTGGACCAGGGCGTGCACCGGGACGTCGAGAACGCGACGCTGGAGGATGTGGCCAAGCATACCGAGCTGATGAACGCGAACATCGCGGAACTCATCATGGGGCTCGATGATGTGACCGCCGGATTCTCCAAGGAATTCAGCGAGATGCGGTCCAAGACGGGGATGGAGACCTTCATCGGCATCTTCTCGCCCGCCAAGGCGGAATCCATGCGGCAGGAGCGGATGCGCGCGGCCACCATCGACGACAAGTTGCAGGACCTGATTTCCAAGTCGGACGTGATCGTGAAGCTGCTGCAGGGGCAGCTGGATCTGCTGAACACCCAGAAGGCGCGGGTGGAGGCGAACCTGGCCAGCACCCTGACCGAGCGCGAGGAGACGGTCGCGGCGCTGGAGGCGGTGCGCAAGGAAGTCGCCAGCCTCGACCCGAAGATCATCGAGCTGGAGAACAGGATCTCGGTCGAGCAGGACGCGGCGGCGCGGACCAAGCTGGAGACGGAGCTCGCGACCCTGAACGCGCAGTATAACGCGCTGGTCCAGGACGAGCAGGTGAAGCTGGCCAAGTCCCAGACGCTGGAGCGCTATATCGAGAAGGGCAAGACCTGGGTGGACAGCCTGCAGAACCAGGCGGCGACGCAGCTGGTGCTGATCAACAAGCTTCAGACGGACACCAAGCAGCGGGTGGTCTTGTATGACGCGCTGACCTCGTCGCTGAAGACCGCCCAGCAGCAGGACGTGGCGCACCGGATCAACGAGATCGGGGTGAAGACCGACCAGGAGGCCCAGACCGCGATGGCGGCGATCGGGGCAGCGACGAACGACAAGATGGCCGACATGCTGGAAGCGCATGAGGGGCACATGGTGTTCGCCCGGCAGATCCTGGAGCAGAAGGCGAAGGCGGACGAACGCTTCGCCCGGCGGTTCGCCGCGATCGTCGAGAAGCACGACAAGAACGCATACGGGGAATAAGTGGCCAGCGAGGTCAAAGACGCCCTCACCTCGGACCATCACGAGCTTTATGATACGCTCGTCGCGCGGCGGTATTTTGCCAAGTTCGTCCGGATCACCGGGCATCTCGGCCGGGTGGCGGCGGAGATGGAGGCAGAGGGCAAGCTGACCCGGACCGAGGCTCGGGTGCTGGGAAGGTATCTTTCGGCCGTGGCGGCGACGTTCCGGGCGTTGAACCACAAGTATCTGATGACCGGTCGCGGAGAGACGGCGCCGCGGTTGACCATCGACCGGCATGAAAGCGGTTTTCCGGTGGCGCAGGAACTCATGACAATGGCGGTCGATGCCCAGCAGGCAGAGAAGCATCTGGCCGGGATGCCCTCGGAGGCAGAGCTGAAGGACCGGATGATCCGGCAGATCGTCGGCGAGCTGACGATTCCCACCGCCCTGCAATATGCGCTGTCCCAGCGCTATTACTACGAGGCTCTGACGGCGGGCGGCCTGTTCTGGGCGCGGAACGACCCGGATGCGCAGTGGATCGAGGATCTGGGGAACCGACGGCATTTCCTGGTGCATTGGGCGGTCTGGGACACTCAGGTCAACCTTCCGGTGGTCTATCTGATGGACCTCGAGGACAGCGGCAAACGGCCGGTCCTGAATGACGCCTACCGCTGGCCGCAGGCCCAGGCGGCGTTGATGGCGCAGTCCATCGGCGGGCTGAAGCTGGTGACGATTGCCACGGGGTTCGACAAGGATTTCGACGACCTGCACCCGAAGCGCCTGCGGCGGATCATCCTGGGGCCGATGTATTCGGCGAGCTTCACGCTGCAATCGGGGCCGATCTCCAGGGTGCTTGAGGGGGCAAAGGCCCCCGAAGGCGAAGACTGGGCCCTGGTCTGGACGGTGGAGGACCTGATCAGCGACCGCGAGGAACAGGTGAAGGATGGCTGGTTTTCCACCACGGTCCGCCAGGTCTACAGGCTTGAGCCGGTGGCGGGAGCGGACCTGGGCGCCACCCGGCAGGAGCGGATGATCATCCTGCCCGAACGCCCCTATCAGGTGCTGGTGGAGCAGAATCCGGTGGGGCTGCGGGGGTTCCGGAAGTTCGTCGTGGGTGCCGGGGGGCGGCTCATTCCGACCCTGTGACCTGGGACAGCCCCCGGGGCGCTGCCCCGGACCCCGGAGTATTTCTGAAAAGAGCAAATCCGGCGGGTCTTGCTCTTTTCCCAAATACTCCCGCCGGAGGCGAACGGTGGGGCCAGGGTTCTCGGTGGAGGAATTGATGAGCGCGCGCGACACGATGGAACTGAAGGAAGAGACGATCCGGGCGCAGTATGAGGCGGCTCTGGGGATGGTCTTCGGCTTCGATCACGCGCCGCGGCTGGCGAAGCCCCTGGTCCAGGCGGTTCAGGTGGAGCGGTCTCCGGGGGTGGGGACGCGGCCCACGTTCCGCTCGACCGTGCCGGGAATGGTGACGCGTTCGACGGCGCGGCCCGGCGGGGTGCGGCTGGCCGAGCGGATCGAGGGGCTGGGCGATGGGCTGGTCAGCCCGGTGCAGGCGGCGGTCCTGAATGCCCTGCGGCGGGCGCTGGCGATTGCGCTGGCGATGGGCGAGACGTTCTCGGCCCAGTCCGGCCTTGCGGAGTTGAAGAAGGCGAACCTTGAAGGGCGGGTGCCGGATCCTCGCCGCGCGGAGTTCGGCGAGCTGTTGCAGGGCGAGGCGCTGGTGGTCCTGTTCACCTTCGGCAATGCGCTGGCCTATCTGATCGCGCCGCATGTGGGGCCGGGGACGGTGGAACTGGGCGAGGTGGAGGAGGTGCTGACCGACAATGCTCCCCTGGCGTTGCAGGGGGCCTTGTGGGAGCTGGATCAGGACATCGGCGCGCTGGCCACGGATGACGTGAAGCTGGTCTCTGTGGTGTCGGCCTTTGCCGAGGCGCTGATGAAGAAGGTGCAGATCCGGGCCGAGAACGGCGCCCGGGTCTCGGTCTTCACCGGGGGCAGCTGGAAGGTCGAGGCCGACGGGCTGACCATCGCCGGCTTCAAGCCCGCAAAGGCGGCCAAGGGCGGCCAGATCGTCATGGCCTTCAAGAAGCCGCATGAGGTGGTGGGCAACCACATCGCCAAGTATCAGTCGCTGCGGCTGGCCAAGATGCTGATGGCCTATGATTTCGACCGCCGCCTGAACCCCTTTGCCGAACTGGGGGGCTTCATCTTCACCTTCATGGGCGATGGCAAGCCCGGCACCGGCAAGACCACGCTGATCCAGATGATGGCGGGATTGCTGAACGATTACTGCAAGGTGGCGGGCTATCCCTTCCGCTATCAGAACTTTTCCATCGACCAGATCGACAGCTATCAGGGCAAGTCGGGGCAGAACGCCAAGGCCTTCATCGATGCGATCCTCGACCCTTCCGTCATCGGCTTCGGCACCATCGACGACATCGACCAGGTGGCGGGCAAGCGGGGGGACCGGCAGTCCAGCGCCGGCCAGCAGGAGGTGACGGCGGTCTTCATGCAGGCCTTTGCGGGCGCGGGCACGGTGGTGCGGGGCAACTGCACCTTCGGCATGTTCTCGAACTACCCCGAGAACGTGGACGACGCCCTGCGCCAGCGGGCCGGGGCGCGCTTTCTGGTCGACGGCCCGCAGAGCCGCGAGGACTACATCGACATCCTGTCGCTTCTCCTGGGGAAGAACCACTCCATCCCGCTGGGCGACCATGACCTGTTCGCGGCGCAAGAGATCAAGCGGGCGGTGGCGGCGAGTTTCGAGGGGCATTCGAAGCCGCATGAGGAGGGGCTTCTGAAGGTCTGGGACCGGGTCGCAAGAGAGATCGGCCCCCTGGACACGATCGCCAAGATCGGCACCTATCTGAAGGCGATCCAGGAGGCGGACGAGCGCTTCACCGGCCGGGCGATCAAGAACATCACCGATGCGGTGAAGGTCCGCGCGATGGACTTCGAACTGCCCGACGAATGGATGGAGAACCCCGATCTGTTCCTGTTCAAGCCCTATGACGAGAAGCTGGCGATGATAAAGGGCCTGATGCAGCCGATCACGGTGGAGATGGTGATCCAGGAGATCAACCGCTATGCCGACAGCGAGTTCCGCTATGCCGACAAGTCGGACGAAGCGGCCATTCAGGCGATGGTGCGCGACTTTGGCCGAACGGAAGAGGCGAAGCGGCGGTATCTGGAGGGGAAGGGGTGAGTGATCAGGCTTGCCTCTTTGCCGCGTTACTGGTTGCTGGCACCTGGCTACGGACATACCGGTTTGGCGGCCTTCTTGGCGCAGCGCTTTTTCCGGTGTTCGCTGTATCTGGTATTCTTTTCGTTCTGCCGTTCGCGGTGGACGGCTATTCTGCCCATAGGATTGGTCAAGTTGCCATCGATGGCGCAATTCGCTGGATACTTTTGTCAGGCTTTGTCGGGATATTTCTCTGGATTTGGAACGCTTGTCGCTCTCTTGACGAAGTCTATCGACTGGGTCGGGCGTCAAAAGGAATGAAGACTCCAGTTTCAGGTGTCCTGATTTGGGTTTGGTCAACCGCCCCCCACCCCCATCCCCTCCCCACGCGGGGGAGGGGAGGCGCTTTTGCGGTTGGGGTGGGCGCTGATTGGGGGAGTGGGGGCACTCCCTCCCCCTCGTGGGGAGGGTTGGGGTGGGGGGCCTTGGGAATGAGGCGTGACAGATGACTGGCATCCACCCCATCACCCGGCAGCGCGCGCGGAAGTTGCGGGCGGAGATGACGCCGCAGGAGCGGCGCGTCTGGGCAAAGCTGCGGGAGTTGAACCGGATGTTGGGGCTGCATTTTCGGCGGCAGGCGCCCATCGGGCCGTTCATCGCGGACTTCGCCGATCTGGGGCGGCGGTTGGTGATCGAGATTGATGGCGGCGGGCATGGTGGGGAGCGGGATGCGGCGCGGGATGAGTGGTTGGCGTCTCAGGGGTTTCGGGTGTTGCGGTTCTGGAATCCGGAGGTGCCGGGGAATATCGAGGGTGTGATGCAGGTGATCATCGACGCAGTTGACGGCGATGAGTTGGCTGCGGGCGTGCCCCCCACCCCCATCCCCTCCCCACGCGGGGGAGGGGAGGCGCTTGGGGTTGGTGGTGTGCTTCGTGGGCTTGCGTCTTCGCCTTTGGCTGGCGTCCCCCCACCCCAGCCCTCCCCCACGCGGGGGGAGGGAGGCGCGAGGCGCTTGGCGTCGCGCGGGACGGAAGAACCTGGAGCCTCCCCTCCCCCCCGTGGGGAGGGGCTGGGGGTGGGGGGCACCCGGCCAGAAGGAAGCACACCATGAAACGCCTCATCCAACGTGGCCTGATGTTCGGGAACCTCATCGAGGTCTCCTCTCCCGCCCTTGTCGAACGCTACAACCGGGCGCTCAAGCATCTGACGGGGAAGACGACCAGGCTCGACGATTTCCACATCGACCTGTCGGGCTATTCGCCCGAGATCGGCGATGAGCTCGACGACCACCTCTACCTCAACCCAAACGGCGCGAACCGGCAGTTCATCCTTCTGACCACGGCGCAGAAGAATGCGCCTTTGCTGAACATCAAGTTCTCCACCTCGCGCGGGATCCTGACGCAGTTCATCGAGAAGAACGAGGCGCAGCTGTTCGCCCTGACCGCGCGGGATGCGGTGGCGGGAGAGTTGCAGAACTCGGTCTACGCCTTCGACGCGCCGGCCAGGCTGTTCGACATCCGGCAGGTGACGGTCGAGGCGGATACGATCGGCGGGCATGTGGCGGATGCCGAGAAGCTGGCCAGGCTGATCGAGCGGTTCCGGGCCGAGCCGGACGGCTGGCGCGACGATGTGCTGGTGGCCGAGATGATCGGGCTGGCGAAGAAGACAGGCGACGTGACGCGGGTGCCGATCCACCTGCCGGCGATGACGTTCCAGCAGCCGAACTTCTGGACCAGCCATTTCGGCGGCATCTACATCTTTCAGGGCCTGCGCTATCCGGCGGCGATTTCCACGCTGGACTGGCAGTCGCTGGGAGAGGTGCCCATCGCTCAGGTGATGGATCTGGGCCACCGCAACCAGATCGCCGACTGGCTGGAGCGCAATGGGCTGGTCGAGCCCATCGTGCAGGCGCGGGGGGCGGATGCGGCGGCGATCCTGCGGCAGAAGATGGATTTCATCCTGGTCGATGCTGCCGACCGGCTGGGGATCGAGGTCGGCGACGCCCGGCGCACGGAATTGCGCAAGGTGGCCTACAAGCTGGGAACTTCGCTGCCGGAGGAATTCCTGGGGCTTGCGGCTCTGCTGCGCTGGGTCGAGGCCGGGGGGCCCTGGCCGAGGATCACCTCCGAACACCCGGCCTATTTCTACACCCTGCGCGGCAAGGGGCCGGATCGGGACCTGGTGAACATGCTTCTGTCGGAACTTTCGCCGATGGACGTGCGGCAGATGTTCATCGTCCACAAGGAGTTGTTCTACGCCCAGTATGCCACCTGGTCCGAGGCCAAGAAGACCTATGTGGCGGATTTCCTGGCGCGGGAGTATCAGGTGGACCGCGAGGGTGCGCGGACGGCGCTCTTCGGGCCGGAGCCGTCGATGGACGAGTTGCACCGCCCGCAGATGGTCGGGGGGCCGAAGCCTTCGCGTCCCGTGGTGGGACCCTGGGGAGGGAGACGCTAGATGGGCTGGTTGCGCCTTGCGTTCTTCATGTATGTCTTTCTGACGATCGCCTATTTCCTGACCTCGATCTATTCGCGGTCGGTCCGGCGCGAGAAGCTGGAGAAGGAATGGGATACCGACCCCGCGCGCGAGGGGCTGACCGAGCAGGAGCGCCGCGCCTTCATCGAGGCAGGGATGGTGCATTACGACAAGGGGCTGAAAAGGCGCCTGTTGTGGCTTATCTATGTGATACCGACCGTGGGCTTCCTGGCCACGATCTATTTCGTCAACTGGCACTGAAAGGGCGCGCCCATGTGGACCAAGATCAAGTGGGGCATCCGGATCCTTCTGGTGCTGATCGTCGGGCTGTTCCTGCACTACACCCTGCCGCAGCGCGACGTGGTGCAGATCATCAACACCTACAACAAGAACACGCCCATCGGTGCGAACTGGATGTTCTATTCCATCGAGGACACCGGCACCGGGGTCGAAACCACCGCGACCATCCGCGACATCCGCTTCATCGACGCGGTGTTTCCGGACGGGGTGAGCGTGATGGTCTACCGCAACGAGGATACCGGCTGGTTCTGGCCGCCCTATTTCAAGTGGGACAGCAGCACCTTGCAGGCCGAGGCGCAGAACCTGAAATCGGACAAGGCCAATCCGCGCTGGGTGGCGATCACGCATTACGGCTGGCGGTTGCCGATCTTCTCGATCTTCCCGAACGCGGTGGACATTACGCCGGTCGAGGGGCCGGACGTGACGCTGATCCCCTGGGTCAACATCATCATCCTGGGCTTCCTGGTCTTCATCCTGTTCATGATCCGCAAGATGTGGCTGCAGTTCCGTGAGCGGATGGTGGATCCGGCGCTGGCCGATGTGGGCGAAACCTTCGATGCGGCCGGTGCGAAGGTCGAGGCCGCAAGGAAGGAGGCGCGGGGCTTCTTCGGGCGGATCGGGGCCTGGATGAACACCTGGAAGGCGAAGAACTAGGGCGCGGCGGGGGCCCGGAATTCCTTGCCGAGGAAGTCCGGGCTGATCCGTTGCCTCAGGCGCGCAGGCTGCCACCGGTGGCCTTGGTCACCTTCTCGATGATCTTTGCCGACACGGCCTCGATCTCGGCTTCGGTCAGCGTCTTGTCCTGCGGTTGCAGGCGGACCGTCAGGGCGATGGACTTCTTGCCGGGGCCCATCTGCGCCTCGGCCTTGTCGCCGGTGAACTGGTCGAAGACGCGGACCGACTCGATCAGGGTCTTGTCCGCGCCAAGGGCGGCGTTGACGGCGGTCAGCGCCTCGACCCTTGCGTCCACCACGAAGGCGAAGTCGCGGTCCACCGCTTGCAGATCGCTGATGGCCAGCGCGGGCCGGGTGGGGGTCTTCACCTTGGGCGCGGGGATGTTCGCGATCAGGACAGAGAAGGCCACGGCCGGTCCCCGGACATCCATCGCCTGCAGGACACGGGGGTGAAGCTCTCCGAAGGTCGCCAGCACGTTCGGGCCAAGCCCGATGACGCCAGAGCGGCCGGGATGCCACCAGTCGGCGACCTTGCGCGTGATCTGGACGCGGGCAGGTGCCCCGAGCGCAGCCAGCACTGCCTCGGCATCGGCCTTGGCGTCGAAGACATCGACCATGCGGCGGCTGCCGTGGGGGTCGCGCTGGGCAGCGGCCCCGACCAGAAGGCCGGCGGCTTGCAGGTGCTGGTCTCCCGGCTCGCCGTCGTGGAAGGCGGGGCCGATCTCGAACAGCGCCAGGTCCATGAAGCCGCGCGCCTGGTTGCGCGCCGCGGCGGCCAGCAGGCCGGGCAGCAGGTCGGGGCGCAGATGCGTCATCTCGGACGAGATGGGGTTCTCGATGCGGACCGCCTCGGTCCCGCCACCGAACAGGGCGGCGGACCTGGCGTCGATGAAGCTGTAGGTCACGCATTCGTTGTAGCCCAGGGCCGCGATGGTGCGGCGGGCCCGGCGCTCGCGGATCTGGAGCGGCGTCAGGATCGGGCGCGGCACGCCCGGTCGGGCGCGGACCAGCGGCGCGCCCTGAAGCTTCGTCAGGCTGGCGATGCGGGCGACTTCCTCGACCAGATCGGCCTCGCCCTGGATGTCGGGGCGCCAGCTGGGCGGGCTGGCCATGTCGCCCTCCAGCGTGAAGCCCAGCGCCCCAAGCGTGGCGCGCTGGGTGGCCTCGGGGATATCCATCCCCACCAGGCTGACGACGCGGGCGGGGTCCAGGCGGTAGCTGCGCGTGGTGTCGAGCGGGGCTCCGTCCTGCACCACGGTGCCGGGCTCGCCGCCGCAGAGGTCGAGGATCATCTGCGTCGCGAGTTCGAGGCCGGGCAGGGTGAAGGCCGGGTCCACGCCGCGTTCAAAGCGGTAGCGGGCGTCGGAACCGATCTTCAGCGCGCGTCCCGTCGCGGCGATGGTGATCGGATCCCAGTAGGCGCTTTCGAGGAAGACATCCATGGTGTCCGGCGTGCAGCCCGAGACCTCGCCACCCATGATCCCGGCCAGCGATTCCGGCCCGTGGTCGTCACAGATGACCATCTGGCCCGCCGACAGGGTGTAGGTCTTGCCGTCAAGCGCGAGCAGCGTCTCGCCGTTCCTTGCGGGGCGGATCACCAGGTCGCCCTTGACCTTCGCGGCGTCGAAGACGTGCAGCGGGCGGTTCAGGCCGAAGGTGAAGTAGTTGGTGATGTCCACCAGCGCCGAGATGGGCCGAAGGCCGATGGCCTTCAGGCGGGCCTGCATCCAGTCGGGCGAGGGGCCGTTCCTCACACCCCGGATCAGGCGGCCGGCGAAGTGGGGGCAGCCCCTGGCCTTCAGCGCCGGGTCGATCCTCACGCCGATCGGGGTGGGGAAGCTGCCCCTGACCGGGGTGACGGTGACGGGTTTCAGTTGGCCCAGGCCGCGCGCGGCGAGGTCGCGGGCAATGCCGTGCACGCCCAACGCATCGGGGCGGTTGGGGGTGACCTTGATCTCGATCACCGGGTCGTTCAGCCCGCGATAGTCGATGAAGCGCGCGCCAAGCGGCGCGTCGGCGGGCAGTTCGATGATGCCATCGTGGTTGTCCGACAGCATGAGTTCGCGCTCGGAGCAGAGCATCCCGTTGGACTCGACGCCCCGGATGTTGCCGGGCTTGAGATCGACGCCGGTGCCGGGCACATGGGTGCCGGGCGGCGCAAAGACGCCGATCAGGCCGGTCCGCGCGTTCGGCGCACCGCAAACGACCTGGACTTCCTCTGCCCGGCCGCCCGGGCCTTCGGGGAAGGTTTCCACCCGGCAGACGCGCAGGCGGTCGGCGTTGGGATGCTGGACGGCCTCGATCACCCGGCAGATGCGGAAGGGCCCGAGCTGCGCGGCGGGATCCTCGACGCCCTCGACCTCCAGGCCGAGGTCGGTCAGCGCCTCGGCGATGGTCTCGACGCTGGCGTCGGTGTCGAGGTGATCCTTCAGCCAGGACAGGGTGAACTTCATCGCGCGGGCCTCCAAACTTCGGGCTTCCGATTAGCGGAAAGCGGGGGCGAGGGGAAGTCAGCCGATAAGCCGGGCGTAGAGGTTGAAGAGGCCGAACAGGATCGGCTGGTGGACGAGGTAGATGATCAGCGAATGGCGGCCGGGGAAGGTGAGCGCGCGCATCAGGGGCGAGGGCGCGGTGCCGCGCCAGAGGTCGAGGCGCAGGGCCTTGGCCGTGGCGAGCCCGGCAAGCGCCGGGGCGGCCCAGGGGACGAGGGGGACATAGTCGCCCATCATCGGGCGGCTTTCGCCAAGGCCGGTCCAGACCAGCCAGATCGGGTCGAGCGCGGGATAGCGCGGGCCCCAGGCGGCGGCAAGGATCAGGGCGGCGAGGGCCAGCGTCACCGGCCAGGGCAGGCGCAAGGCGAGAAGGCCGAGAAAGGCGGTGGCGGCCATGGCATGCAGGATGCCGAACCAGATCGGGCCGCCCGGCACCAGCCAGATCGAGGCCGTGGTGACGATCGCAGCGGCGGCGGCCAGCCTGACCCAGCGCTTCCAGAAGGCGGGCCAGCGGATGCCCCTGCCATGCGCGAGCCAGAGGCTGACGCCCGACAGGAACAGGAAGCTGCCGGCGATCATTCGGGCGAAGTAATACCAGAAGGGCTGGCCCATCGTGCCGCGGTCGATGTGGCCGAACAGCGCCAGGTCGAAGGTGAAGTGGAAGATCACCATGCAGACGACGGCCAGGGTCCGCGCCAGGTCGAGCGAGGTCAGGCGGCCGGGCGGAAGCAGGTCGGGCGCGGTGGGCATGGCGCGAAGGTGGCGCGGAATGGCACGCGCCGCAAGGCCGGGCCTGCGCGGCCGGCGGCGCGGCGCGCGGGGTCAGATCTCCTCGACGGCAAGCACGCCCTGCACGGCCTTGATCGCGCCCTTGATCTGCGGGGTCACGGGATAGGTGTCGGGCAGCGCGATGTCGATCTCGCGCCCGTCGGGATCGGTGACGCAGAGCGTGATCGCGGCACGGCTGCGCCCCTCGACCCTGGACAGAAGCGCGGCCAGCGAGGCGACGGCCTCGGGGCGCGAGAGGTGGATGCGCAGGTCCGGCGCGCCGGCCTGGGCGGCGACGCTGTCGATCGGGGCGACCGACTGGGCGAGGAGCTTGAGCGAGTCGCCTTCCAGTTCGGCCTTGACGGTAAGGACGACGTTCGAGCCGGCATCGAGGAAATCGCGCGACGCTTCGAGAACCTCGGAGAAGCAGGTGACCTCGTAAAGCCCGGTCGGGTCGGAAAGCTGAACGAAGGCATACCGGTTGCCGCGCGCCGACTTCCTTTCCTGGCGGGAGGAGACGGAGCCGGCGAGCTTGGCGATGCAGGGGCCGCGCTCGGCCTTGGCGGTGACCTGTGCCAGCGTCTCGACCCCCTTCTTGCGCAGGGCGGACATGTAGTCGTCCAAGGGATGACCCGAGAGATAGAAGCCGACGGCCTGGTGTTCCTGCGCCAGCCTTTCGGTGGGCAACCAGTCGTCGCGGAAGGGCAGGCGCGGCTCGGGGATGTCGGCGCCGGCGCTGCCGAACAGCGAGTTCTGGGCGGATGCCGCAGCCTCGTGGATCGCGGCGGAATAGGCGACGAGGGCGTCCAGCGCCTCGAACACGCGGGCGCGGTTGGGATCGAGCGCGTCGAAGGCCCCGGCGCGGGCGAGCATTTCCAGCGGCCGCTTGCCGATGCGCTTCAGGTCCACGCGGCGCGCGAAATCGAACAGGCTGGCGAAGGGTCTGTCCTGGCGGGCCTGAACGATCAGGTTCATGGCTTCGACGCCGACGTTCTTCAGCGCGCCGAGGGCATAGACGATGGCGCCGTCGCGCACGGTGAAGGTGGCGAGCGAGGCGTTGACGCAAGGCGCGACGGTCTTGATGCCCAGCTTGTCCACCTCGCGCTTGTAGACCGCCAGCTTGTCGGTGAGGTGGATGTCGCAGTTCATCACCGCCGCCATGAACTCGGCCGGGTAGTTGGCCTTCAGATAGGCGGTCTGGTAGCTGACCACGGCGTAGGCGGCGGCGTGCGACTTGTTGAAGCCGTAGTTGGCGAATTTCTCCAGTAGGTCGAAGACCTCGCCCGCCTTCTTCGCGTCGATGCCGTGGGTCGCCTTGCAGCCTTCGATGAACTTGGGGCGTTCCTTGGCCATTTCCTCGGGGATCTTCTTCCCCATCGCGCGGCGCAAGAGGTCGGCGCCGCCCAGCGAATAGCCCGCCATGACCTGCGCGATCTGCATCACCTGTTCCTGATAGACGATGATGCCCTGGGTCTCCTTCAGGATGTGGTCGATGGTGGGGTGGATCGACTCGATCTCGCGCAGGCCGTTCTTGACCTCGCAATAGACCGGGATGTTCTCCATCGGTCCCGGGCGATAGAGCGCAACGAGCGCCACGATGTCCTCGATGCAGGTCGGCTTCATCCGCCGCAGCGCGTCCATCATGCCCGAGCTTTCGACCTGGAACACCGCGACAGTCCTGGCAGAGGCGTAGAGGTCGAAGGTCGGCTTGTCGTCCAGGGGGATCAGGTTGATGTCGAACCTGATCCCGCGCAGGGCCAGAAGGTCCATCGCGTTCTGGATGACGGTCAGGGTCTTCAGGCCGAGGAAGTCGAACTTCACCAGTCCCGCGGCCTCGACCCATTTCATGTTGAACTGGGTCGCGGGCATGTCCGACCGCGGGTCGCGATAGAGCGGCACCAGCTGGTCCAGCGGGCGGTCGCCGATCACAACCCCGGCGGCGTGGGTCGAGGCGTTGCGGTAAAGGCCTTCGATCTTGGCAGCATAGTCGAGGAGGCGGCCGACGACCTCTTCCTTGGCGGCCTCGCGCAGGCGGGGTTCGTCGGCCAGCGCCTTGGTGATCGAGACGGGCTTCACCCCTTCGACCGGGATCATCTTGGACAGCTTGTCCACCTGCCCGTAGGACATCTGAAGGACGCGGCCCACGTCGCGGACGGCGGCCTTGGACAGAAGCGCGCCGAAGGTGATGATCTGGGCGACCCTGTCCTTGCCGTATTTCTGCTGGACGTAGGAGATGACCTCTTCCCGGCGGTCCATGCAGAAGTCGATGTCGAAGTCGGGCATCGAGACCCGCTCGGGGTTCAGGAAGCGTTCGAACAGCAGCTGATAGCGCAAGGGGTCGAGGTCGGTGATCGTCAGCGCATAGGCGACAAGGCTGCCTGCCCCCGAACCCCGGCCCGGCCCGACGGGGATGTTGTGATCCTTGGCCCATTTGATGAAGTCGGCCACGATCAGGAAATAGCCGGGAAAGCCCATCTTCTCGATGATCCCGAGCTCGAAGTCGAGCCGGGCCTGGTATTCCTCGGGCGTGGCGGAATGGGGGATGACCTTGAGCCGGGCCTGAAGCCCCTCGTTGGCCTGGCGGCGCAGTTCCTGCACCTCGTCGTCGGCGAACCTGGGCAGGATCGGCTTGCGCTTTTGCGCGGCAAAGGCGCAGCGGCGGGCGATCTCGACGGTGTTTTCCAGCGCCTCGGGCAGGTCGGCGAACAGGGCGACCATCTCGGCTTCGGACTTGAAGTAGTGCTGCGGCGTCAGGCGGCGGCGGGGCTGCTGCTGGTCAACGTAAGCCCCCTCTGCGATGCAGATCAGCGCGTCATGCGCCTCGTAGAGGTCGGCCTTGGGAAAATAGACATCGTTGGTGGCGACGATGGGCAGGCCCATGTCGTAGGCAAGGTCGATGGCGCCGCGCTCGGCCAGCGCCTCGTGTTCCGGCAGCGCGCCGCCGGGGCCGGGGTGGCGTTGCAGTTCGACGTAGAGGCGATCGGGGTAGATCGCGGCGAGACGTTCGAGGATGGCGCGGGCCTTGGCCTGCTGGCCGGTGGCGTGGAAGCGGCCCAGCGGGCCTTCGGGGCCGCCGGTCAGGCAGATCAGGCCATCCGCGTTCTGGGCAAGCTCGTCCAGGGTGACTTGTGGCAGGTTGGCCGAGCCGCACATCGCGCCGTCGATGTATAGCCGCGTGTTCAGCCGCATCAGGTTCAGATAGCCCTGTTCGGTCTGGGCCAGCAGGACGATGGGCGCGGGGAGACGGGGTTTCTCGCCCGGCTGGGCGGGGTCGTGCGCGACGCTGATCTGGCAGCCGACGATGGGCTGGACCCCCGCCCCCATGGCGGTGACAGAGAATTCCAGCGCCGCGAACATGTTGTTGGTATCGGTCACCGCCACGGCGGGCATGGCCTGCGCCGTGCAGAGGCCGATCAGCTTCTTCACCGGCACGGCGCCCTCGAGAAGCGAGTGCTCGGTATGGGTGCGAAGGTGGATGAATCGGGGATGTGCGCCGGGCATGGGCAAGGGTTACCCGGCCCGGCGCGACGGGGAAAGCCCCCTCAGGCGAGGCGCGGCAGCCGGCGCACCGTGGCCAGCGCCGCCAGGACGAGAACCGCCGCCAGGCCCGCGAGGACGCCGAAGTCGCTCCAGCCGGGCTTGACCACCATCAGGAAGACGATGGCGAACTGGACGGAATAGTCGATCGCGGCAAGGCGCTGGATGCGGCGCAGAAGCGGCAGGGCGGCCTCGGGACCGGCGGATTGCTCAAGCTTCGCCGCGCGCTCGCAGGAAGGGCCAAGGACAAGCGCGCCGAAGCCCGCGGTGAACAGGACACCCGCCAGGCCGAGCACGGTGAAGGGCTGCCAGCCCCATCCCGCGAGGAACAGGAGCGCGACGCCCGAGCCCAGGGTGAAAAGGCTGATCGGGATGAACAGCCGCGGGGCCATGAGGACGGTGGCGCGCACCACGGCCATCTGCGCCTGGGCGCCGGCGTGGCGGGACATCAGGACAGTGGCGAGGATCATTGCAAAACCGCCGCCGACCCAGAGGACGGCGGCGAGAACGTGAGCGAATTTGAAGTATGCTATGAAGTCCATGGGGAAACCGGATTACTTGATCAAATGGTCAGGGTCGTATAGTCGGGGCGCCGGTGGGCAGCCAGTAGGGATTACCTTACGTCAACGTAAGCCTGAAATCGCGGTGATCCGGCTGGAATTTTCGGCAAATCCGTAAAACAGCTTCGCTTTTCTCCGACGAATTTCTTCTTGCCTTGAATCGGTGCGGCCTTCTTGATGGAGTGACAACCAGAACAAGGGCGCGTGGGTCGCTTTACGCCGCATCGGGCGACCGCGCAGACAGCCTTCATGGGGAGACCGCGGCGGGTTGACGAATGAGTATAGCGTTTCTGTTGAACGGAACGCCGGTTCGCATCGAGGGGGAGGCCCCGACGCGGACTCTGCTGGACTGGCTGCGCGAGGAACGTGGCCTGAAGGGCACCAAGGAAGGCTGCAACGAGGGCGACTGCGGGGCCTGCACCGTGATGGTGACGGACGCCGAGGGGTCGCGGGCGGTGAACGCCTGCATCCTGTTCCTGCCGCAACTGCACGGCAAGGCGGTGCGGACGGTCGAGGGGATATCGGGTCCGAAGGGCGAGTTGCACCCGGTGCAGGCGGCGATGGTGGCGCATCACGGCAGCCAGTGCGGGTTCTGCACGCCGGGCTTCGTGGTCAGCATGGCGGTGGCGCATCTGAACGGCGACCGCGCGCATGACGATGCGCTGGCGGGGAACCTGTGCCGCTGCACGGGATACGCGCCGATCGTGCGGGCGGCAGAGGCGGCGGCGGGAGAGCCGGTGCCGGAGTGGATGACGGCGGACCGCGCGGCGGTGGCCGGTTTCGCGGCAGGAGAGACGGGGGCGTTCCGGCCCTCGGATTCGGACGCCCTGGCCGAGTGGTATGTTGCCAACCCCGATGCGGTTCTGGTGGCGGGGGCGACGGATGTCGGCCTCTGGGTCACGAAACAGCTGCGCGACTTGCGGCCGGTGGCGTTCCTGTCGGGCGTCGAGGACCTGAAGACGATCGAGGTGCGGGGCGGGCAGCTGCATGTGGGAGCCTGCGTGACGATCTCGGTCCTGCGGGAGGCGGTGAAGGATCGGTTGCCCTCCTTCGGCGAACTTCTGCGGCGCTATGCGTCGGTGCAGGTGCGCAATGCGGCGACGATCGGGGGGAACATCGCCAATGGCTCGCCCATCGGCGACGGGCCGCCGGCGCTGATCGCGCTGGGCGCGACGCTGCATCTGCGGCGGGGGGACGAGATGCGGTCGATGCCGCTGGAGGACTTCTTCCTCGAGTATCGCAGGCAGGACCGGCGTCCGGGCGAGTTCGTGGCGGGGGTGTCGTTCCCGGAACGGGCGGACAATCTGCGCTGCTACAAGATTTCCAAGCGGTTCGATCAGGACATCAGCGCGGTCTGCGGCTGTTTCAACCTGACCGTCGAGGGCGGGGTGGTCCGCGCGGCGCGGATTGCCTTCGGCGGCATGGCGGGCGTGCCGAAGCGGGCGTCCGGTGCCGAGGCGGCCTTGGTCGGCAAGCCGTGGGCAGAGGCGACGGTCGCGGCGGCGGCCGAGGCGATGGCGGGGGATTTCACGCCCCTGTCGGACATGCGGGCTTCGGCGGCCTACCGGATGCTGACGGCGCAGAACCTGCTGCGGCGCTATTTCCATGACCTGAACGGCACGTCGGTCTCGGTGCTGGAGGTGAGCCCATGAGCATGGGGAAAGCCCTGCCGCACGACGCGGCGCCGCTGCATGTGACGGGGCAGGCGCGGTATGTCGACGATCTGTCCATCGCCAACGCGCTGCACCTTGCCTTCGGGTTGTCCACGGTGGCGCATGGCGAGATCACGGGAATGGACCTGTCGGCGGTGAGATCCGCGCCGGGTGTCGTGGCCGTGCTGTCGGCCGAGGATTTCGCCGAGATGCCGGATTGCAGCCCTTCCGCCCATGACGAGCCGCTGCTGGCGGTGGGCAGGGTCCACTATGTCGGGCAGCCGGTGTTTCTGGTGATTGCCGAAAGCCATCTGGCGGCGCGGAAGGCAGCGCGGCTGGGCAGGATCACCTATCGCGAGTTGCCGGCGCTGCTGACGGTGGATGACGCGCTGGCGGCGAACAGCCGGTTCGAGCAGGGGCCGGTGGTCTGGGAGAAGGGGGATGCAGCGCGCGCGATTGCATCGTCCCCGCGCGTGATCGAGGGGTCCTTCGAGGTCGGCGGGCAGGAGCATTTCTATCTGGAAGGCCAGGTCGCCGCGGCAATCCCGCAAGAGGGGGGGGACATGGTGATCCACGCCTCGACCCAGCATCCGACCGAGGTGCAGCACAAGGTGGCCCATGCGCTGCATCTGCCGATGTCCTCGGTGCGGGTGGAAGTGCGCCGGATGGGCGGGGGGTTCGGCGGCAAGGAGAGCCAGGGGAACGCCTTGGCGATTGCCTGTGCGGTGGCGGCGAAGGCGACGGGGCGGCCCTGCCGGATGCGCTATGACCGCGACGACGACATGGTCATCACCGGCAAGCGCCATGACCTGCGGATCCTCTATCGCGCGGGGGTGGACGAGGAGGGCCGCATCCTGGGGCTGGAGTTCACCCATCTGTTCCGCTGCGGCTGGTCGCAGGACCTGTCGCTGCCGGTCGCGGACCGGGCGATGCTGCACGCGGACAACTGCTATCATCTGCCCCACATCCGCATCGAGAGCCACCGGCTGAAGACCAACACCTGCAGCGCCACGGCCTATCGCGGTTTCGGCGGGCCGCAGGGCATGGTGGGGATCGAGCGGGTCATGGACCATGTGGCCTTCGCGATCGGGCGGGAGCCGCTCGAGGTGCGCAAGGCCAACTTCTATCGCGGGATGACCGGTCCCGGGGGCGCTTCGCCCCCCGGACCCCCAGAGGATATTTCCGGACAGATGAAAGGCGCGGGGTCGGGGCCGGGCGCGCGGGTGCAGACGACGCCTTACCACATGCCGGTGGAGGATTTCATCGGGCATGAGCTGGTGGCCGAGCTGGAGCGGACCAGCGACTATCGGGCGCGGAAGGCAGAGATCGCGGAGTGGAACCGGCGCAGCCCGATTCTGAAGCGGGGCATCGCCCTGACCCCGGTGAAGTTCGGAATCAGCTTCACGCTGACCTGGCTGAACCAGGCGGGGGCGCTGGTGCATGTCTATCAGGATGGCAGCATCGCGCTGAACCACGGCGGGACCGAGATGGGGCAGGGCCTGTTCCAGAAGGTGGCGCAGGTGACGGCATCGGTCTTCGGCCTTGATGTCGGGATGGTGAAGATCACGGCGACGGATACCGGGAAGGTGCCGAATACCTCGGCCACGGCGGCATCCTCGGGCAGCGACCTGAACGGGATGGCGGCGAAGGCCGCGGCGGAGACGATCCGCGGGCGGCTGGCGGAGTTCATCGCCGAGAAGCATCAGGTGAAGCCGTCCTCGGTGAAGTTCGTGGACGGGACGGTGAAGGTCGCCGGAGAGGTCTACGACTGGGCGCGGGTGGTGGCCTGGGCCTATCAGGCGCGGGTCAGCCTGTCCTCGACCGGATACTATGCGACGCCGAAGATCATCTGGGACCGGGTGAAGGGGACGGGGCGGCCGTTCTACTATTTCGCCTATGGCGCCGCGGTGACCGAGGTGGTGATCGACCGGCTGACCGGCGAGAACCGGATCCTGCGGGCGGACCTGCTGCATGACACCGGGACATCGCTGAACCCGGCCCTGGACATCGGGCAGGTCGAGGGGGCCTATGTGCAGGGTGCGGGCTGGTTGACCACCGAGGAGCTGGTCTGGGACGGCAAGGGGCGGCTGATGACCCATGCGCCGTCCACCTACAAGATCCCGGCCTGTTCGGACCGGCCGCGCGTCTTCAACGTGGCGCTGTGGGGACGGCCCAACCGGGAGGACTCGGTCGGCAAGTCGAAGGCGGTGGGGGAGCCGCCCTTCATGCTGGGAATATCCGCGCTGATGGCGTTGAGCGATGCCGTGGCGGCCTGTGGCGATGGGTCGGTCTATCCGGCGCTGGACGCCCCGGCAACGGCAGAGCGGGTGCTGATGGCGGTGCAGAGGGTCGAAGGCCGTGTTTGACCTGAACGCCCTTTCCGCCGCGCTGGCGGCGCATGGCCGGGTCGCGCGGGTGGTGATCGCGGGGATCGAGGGTTCGTCCCCGCGCGAGGTCGGGACGGCGATGCTGGTCTGGGCGGACGGACAGTCCGGCACGATCGGCGGCGGGGCGCTGGAACATGAGGCTGCGACCAAGGCCCGTGGCCTGTTGGCCGGGCGCCCCCCCACCCCATCCCTCCCCCACCGAGGGGGGAGGGAGGTGCGCCTGATCGAGCGGATCGCGCTTGGTCCATCGCTTGGCCAGTGCTGCGGCGGGGCGGTCACCTTGTGGACCGAGGTGTTCGACGCGGTGCCGGAGGCCGTGGCTGGCATTGTCGCCCGGGGCGTCGGCGAGATGCCCTTGGCGGTAAGGCGGGTGTTGGCGGCGGCGCGCGGGCAGGGGGTGCTGCCTGCGCCCGGGCTTCTGTCCGGTTGGCTGGTCGAGCCGGTCATGGAGGCGGAACGTCAGGTCTGGGTCTGGGGCGCGGGACATGTGGGCCGCGCGCTGGTCGGCGTGCTGGCGCCGCTGCCGGGGCTTGCGGTGAACTGGGTGGATGTGGGGCCCGAGCGGTTTCCGGATGTGGTGCCGCACGGGGTGACGGTGCTTCCGGCCTCGGACCCGGCGGTGCTGGCGGATCATGCTCCGACGGACGCGGAGCATCTGATCCTGACCTTCAGCCATGCGCTGGACCTGGAACTGTGCCATCGGCTGCTGATCCGGGGTTTCCGGTCCTGCGGGCTGATCGGGTCGGCAACGAAATGG
>JBKBRG010000007.1:0-20669 GCA_046292325.1 Tabrizicola sp. | reverse complement strand
CACCAGCCGCAACAACTGCCACCCGTTCACCCATGGCCGGTGGAGCTTCATGCACAATGGACAGGTCGGCGGCTATGACAGCTTCCGTCGCGATGCCGACATGATGATCCCCGAGGCGCTGTATCCCCATCGCAAGGGCGCCACCGACAGCGAGGCGCTTTTCCTTGTGGCGCTGGCCGAGGGGCTGGACGACGATCCCCGGGGCGCGCTCGAGCGGGCGGCGGCACGGTTCATCCGGCTGGCCCGAGAGAAGGGTGCTGCGCCGCACCTGCGGATGACGGCGGCCCTGTCGGACGGCGTCAGGCTTTACGCCGTGCGCTATTCGACGGACGCGGCCGCCCCGTCGCTCTATCATCGCTGGTCGGACAGCCGGAAGGGCAGGGCCGTCGTCTCCGAGCCGCTGGAGGCCGAAGAAGGCGGCTGGGAAGAGGTGCCCGCCAACAGTTTCTGCACCTTCGACGGCGAAACCGCCATGGTCGAGGATTTCATGCCCTGTCGTCTCGCGGCCGTGGCATGATCGGCAGACGCGGGGGCAACGGGCCATGCGCCGCCCCTGCACGCGATTGCTCACGTTCCAGCCTGCCCTGCCCGAAAGCCGAGCAAAAGCTCCGGTTCCGATCGGTATGCGACAGGATTCTGATAAAACCATGGATTTCCATGGGAAATCTGGATAAGCGCGACGCAAGCCAATCCTTCGCGGATCCCTGATCATGCCGATTTCCGACCATCCGCTGCGCTATGCCACGGTCAACGAACTGCATGCGAGGCCCTTTCCGTCGCTGGAGGTGCCCTCAACCGCCGTATATGTGGCGATCAAGGAGCCCTTTCAGGCCCAGAATCGCGATCGCGACCGTGACCGGGCGCATCTTCTGGCGCTGCTCGATCGCAACGGCGCACCCCATCCCCAGCCGGGGGCTACGCATTTCCAGGGGACGATCGGCCGCGCAGAGCTGAAGTGGGAAAGCCATACCGAGTTTGTCACCTACACGGCCTTCAGCCGGGGCCTGTCCGTCCGGCCCTTCGATCCGGCCGAGGCAGAGGTGCTGCCCGAGGACTGGCTGGCCGATGCGCCGGGCAAGCGTCTGACATCGGTTCTGATCCGGGTAGAGCCGATGCCCGCGAACGACGCAGAGCTGCTGCGGCGGGTGGACGAGTGGTTCGTGCCCGAGAGCGTGGCGGTAAGCCGCGTCGTCGACGGCGCTGCCGTGATAGCGGGAGATTTCCGGATAGACCCGGCCGGACACATGCGCTTTGCCGTCTTCGTCGCGCCGGGAACGGGCCCGAGGCGCGTCGGGCGCATCGTGCAGCGCGTGTGCGAGATCGAGACCTACCGGGCGATGTCGATGCTGGGCCTGATGCGGTCGCGGGATCTGTCGGCGCGGCTGAATGCGCTTGACCCGAAGCTTTCGGCGCTGGTCTCCGGCCTGGACAATGCGGAACCCGCGCCGGAAGCCGCGCTGCACGACCTTCTGACCATTTCGGCGGAACTGGAAAGCCTGTCGGTGCAGTTCTCGTTCCGCTTCGGCGCGACCGCTGCCTACGAGGCGATCGTCAACCAGCGGATCGAAGTGCTGCGCGAACAGCGCATCGCGGGGCGGCAGACCTTCGCCGAGTTCATGATGCGCCGCTATGATCCCGCGATGCGGACGGTCAAGTCCGCAGAGAACCGCCTGGCCGCCATGGCAGAGCGGGCGGAACGGGCAGCGGAACTGTTGCGGACGCGGGTGGATGTCGAACGCTCGGCCCAGAACCAGAAGCTTCTGGAAAGCATGGACAGGCGCGCTGACTTGCAG
Organism: Tabrizicola sp.; assembly: GCA_046292325.1. GTDB lineage: Bacteria > Pseudomonadota > Alphaproteobacteria > Rhodobacterales > Rhodobacteraceae > Tabrizicola. The sequence goes on along the minus strand of JBKBRG010000007.1, from coordinate 18,876 downwards.
TTGCGGCTTCAGCGCACGGTCGAGGGCCTGTCGACAGTTGCGATCAGCTACTATGCCGTGAACCTTGCGGCCTATCTGCTGGAACCCGCCGCGCATGCGCTGCACATCAGCCATGCTGTGCTGCTGGCCGGGCTTGTGCCCGTGGTCGTGTTCGCAGTCTGGCTCATGGTCCGACGCATCCGCAAGTCCTTGCACTAGACCGGTCCTGCGCGGGACCGCGCGGCTCAGCGCCCGCGAATGCGGGGATCGAGCGCGTCGCGCAACCCGTCGCCGATGTAGTTCACCGACAGGACGGTCAGCGAGATCGCAAGGCCCGGCCAGACCACGCGTTCGGGATAGACCTGCATGTATTGCAGACCATCGAACAAGAGGCGACCCCAGGTCGGGAAGTCGGGCGGAAAGCCGAGGCCGAGGAAGCTGAGCACGCTTTCGGTGATGATCGCCTCTGCCACGCCCAGGGTGGCGGCGACCATGACCGGCGACACCACGTTCGGCAGGATGTGCCGCAGGATGATCCGGTTCGGTCTTGCCCCGATCGAGCGGGCCGCCAGCACATATTCACGCTCTTTCAGCGTCAGCACCTCGCCGCGCACGATGCGCGCCGTGGCCATCCACGAGGTGATGCCGATGGCAAAGACGATCAGCGTGAAGGCGCCAAGCTCGGGACCGATCATCCCGGCGATGCGGTCGCGGAACAGCATCACCATGACCAGCAGCAGCGGGATCAGCGGCAGGGCCAGGAACATGTCGGTCAGACGCATCAGCGGCCCGTCGAGGCGGCGGAAATAGCCGGCCAGGATGCCGATGAAGGTGCCGAAAACGATGGCGATCACCATGGCGACCAGGCCGACCGCCAGCGAGACCCGCCCCGCCAGCAGCATCCGGGACAGCATGTCGCGCCCAAGCTGGTCGGTGCCCAGCGGAAAGCGCAGCGACGGCCCCTGGTTCTTCAGCTTGATCGCCTCGGCCACCGTCAGCTTTTCCGGCACCCAGAGATAGGGGCCGATCAGCACTGCAAGGATCAGGAATCCAAGGGTGATCAGCCCGAACAGGGCGCCCTTGTGCGTGCGGAACTGGTTCCAGATGTCGCTGAGCTGGCTGGACGGTTTCGGCTGGGTGGCGCTGGCGTCAGTCATAGCGGATCCGCGGATCGAGAAGGCCGTAGAGGATGTCGGCGATCAGGTTGAAGAGCACGATCAGCACCGCGAAGATGAAGGCCAGCGTCTGCACCATGGGCAGGTCGTTGGCGTGGATCGCGCCGATCAGGGCGGCACCGATGCCGTTCACGCCGAACAGGTTCTCGGTGATGATCGCCCCGCCGAAGATGGCGGGGATGCCAAGCGCGATCACGGTCACCACCGGGATCAGCGAGTTGCGCAGCACATGCTTCAGGACGACGGTGCGTTCGGACATGCCCTTGGCGCGTGCGGTCCGGACGTAATCCATCCCCATGTTGTCCAGCATCGAGGACCGCATGTAGCGGCTGATCGCGGCGGCGTTGGCAAGGCCCAGGGTCATGACGGGCATTGCCATCTGCTTGATCTGCTTGACGAAACTCTCCCAGTCGTTGACGACGAGCTGCGTGTCGTATTTGGTCGGGAACCAGCCCAGCCAGACGGCGAAGACGATGATCAGCAGCGTGCCGGAAAAGAAGGTCGGCACCGAGAAGCCGATCATCGCGAACAGGGTACCGGCCTGGTCGAACCAGGAATACTGCCGGTAGGCCGAATAGATCCCGATCGGCAGGGCGATCAGGATGCCGACAAGATAGGCGGTGCCGATCACGGTCAGGGTCTGGGGCAGGCGCTGGCCGATGATGGTGAAGACGGGGCTGCGCGACTGCCAGGACAGGATGCGCTGTTCCCCTTCGGCAAGCGTGGTGCCGAACCAGCCGTCGATCAGGCTGGCCGGCTCTACCCAGAAGAACTGCCGCAGCCACAGGAAATAGCGCACGAAGACCGGCTGATCGGCCCCCAGCGCCTCGATCATCTTCTGCCGCACCTCTGGCGGAACGGTCAGCGGGATCTCGGCCATGGGCGAGCCCGGGGCCAGATCGACCAGAAGGAAGATCACCAGGCTGATGACCAGCAGGGTCGGAATGGCCAGCAGGAGCCTGCGAAGCGTGAAGGTGAGCATGCGCGGCGCGCCTTGGATCGGGAGCGAAGGATGATGCGGGGCCGGACTGCTCCGGCCCCGCAAGGTCAGGTCACTTGATGCGGAACCAGTCCGCGACGTTCCAGGTTTCCATGTCCCAGGCGTTGATCTGCACGCCGCCCAGGGTGTTGGAATGCGCCGAGAGCGTGCCGCGATGCACCAGCGGGACCACGATCATGGAGTCCTTCGTCACCATGTCGTTCAGTTTCTTGGCGATCTCCTGCCGCTTGGCCAGATCGGTGGTCTTGGTCAGCTCGGCGTGCAGGGCATCGTAGGCCGGGTCGCAGAAGCGGTTGATGTTCTCGCCCTGCCACTGGGTTTCCGGGGTCGGTGCGTTCTTGCACTGGTATTGGCCCAGATAGGTCTCCGGATCCGGGTTGTCCGAGTTGTTGGCATACATCTCGACATCGGCGTAGAACTTCTGGAACGTGTCGGGCGAGCCCGGATCACCGCCGAAGAACACGCCCGGGTCGATGGCCTTCAGTTCCACCTCGACACCGAGTTCGGTCCACCAGTCCTTGATCAGCGCCTGGAAGTCCTGGCGGATCGGGTTGACGGTGGTCTGGTAGAGCAGCTTCAGCTTCTTGCCGTCCTTGTCACGGATGCCGTCGCCGTCGCTGTCCTTCCAGCCGGCTTCGTCCAGAAGCGCCTTGGCCCCCTCCATGTCCTGGGTGAGGCAGTCCGTGTTGTCCGATGCCCAGGCCTCCGGCGCGGGGATCACGTTGCAGGTCGGCCGACCGCCGGCGCCGTAGCCGACTTCATTCAGGATCGAGCGGTCGATCGCCTTCGACAGCGCGGTCCGCACCCTGATGTCCGACAGGATCGGGTGGGGATGCTTGGCCGTCGAGCGTTCACCCTCCGGCAGCGCCGGGTCCGGGTCGGTCGTGTTCATCTCCAGCCGCTCGACCAGCGTGCCGAAGGCAACGACGAACTGGCCCTTGCCTGCGGCGGCCATCGCGGCCTGGCTGTCCGGCGGGATCTGGGTGTTCCAGGCATAGTCGAATTCGCCGGTCTCCATCACGGCGCGGGCCGAGCCTTCCGCATCGCCACCGCCCTTGATGATCGCCGTGGCGAAGGCGGGCTTGGCCGGATCGCGGTAGTTCGGGTTGGCCGCCATCGTGACGGTGTCGTTGACGGTGAAGCCGGTCACCATGAAGGGGCCGGTCCCGATCGGCATGTTGTTGGCATCGGTGCAGGTCGGCGCGGCGGCGCCGAGGCAGGCCTCGAACTGCTTCTTCTGAAGGATCGGCGACAGGCCGCTGACGAAGGCGGTGTAGGGGTTGGGCTTCGGCGCGCTGAAGTTCACCTTGATGGTCGTGGCGTCCACCGCCTCGACCGAGGCGACGCCTTCATACTTGGTCGCCTGGCTGCATCCGCCTTCGGGGTGGGTGCAATACTGCCAGGTGAAGACCGCATCCTCGGCAGTGACCGGGGTGCCGTCCGACCAGAGCAGCCCGGGCTGCAATTTCCAGGTGATCGACATCATGTCGGCGGACACGCCGCCGTTTTCCATCGTCGGGATTTCGGCCGCGAGCCGCGGGACCAGCACGCCGTTCGGGTCGACGACGGCCAGAGGCTCGAGCACCATGGCCGCGGCCAGAATGTCCTTGGTCCCGCCCGACAGGTAGGGGTTCATGATCGACACGGCCTGCGGGAAGGTCAGCTTCACCTCGCCGTCGGTGCCGCGTTCGGCAAAGGCCGCGGGGGCAAGCCCCATGACGGCCACGGCGCCCAGAAGGGCGGTTCTCAATTTCATTGCGTCTCTCCTTGTTGGCTACGCTCGTTTGCCTCGGACGCGCCGGTTGATCCGGCGGCGGGGGTATAGAGATGACAGGCGACCATGCGGCCCGGCTCGACCTCGACAAGGTCGGGCTTCACCGCACGGCAGATGTCCATGACCTTCGGGCAGCGGGTGCAGAAGTTGCAGCCCTTGGGCGGATTGGCGGGCGAGGGCACGTCGCCCTTCAGGATGATGCGCTTGCGGCGGGCGGCAAGTTCGGGGTCCGGCTCGTTCACCGCGGACAGAAGCGCCTCGGCATAGGGATGCAGGGGGCGCGCGTAGAGATCCTTCGACGGCGACAGCTCCGCGATCCGGCCCAGATACATCACCGCCACGCGCTGCGCGAGGTGGCGCACCATCGACAGGTCGTGGCTGATGAACAGATAGGTCAGGCCAAGCTTTTCCTGGAGATCCTCGAGCAGGTTCACCACCTGGGCCTGGATCGAGACATCCAGCGCGGCGATGGGTTCGTCGCAGACGATGAAGCGCGGCTTCAGGGCCAGCGCCCGCGCAATCCCAATCCGCTGGCGCTGCCCGCCCGAGAATTCATGCGGAAAGCGGTTCACGAACCGGCGGTTCAGCCCGACCTGATCCATCAGCTCGTAAACCCGTTCCAGCTTCTGCGCGCGCGACCAGTCGGTATGTTCGTCCAGGGGTTCGCTGACGATCTCGGCCAGGGTCATGCGGGGATTGAGGCTGGCCTGCGGGTCCTGGAACACCATCTGCATGGTCGGCCGCTTCTTCCTCAGGGCTTCGGGCGGCAGCTTCACGACATCGTCGCCATCGATGATGACCTGGCCCGCGGTCGGTTCGTAAAGCCTCAGCATGGCCCGCCCGACCGTGGACTTGCCGCAGCCGGATTCCCCCACCAGCCCGAGCGTCTGACCCGGAAGGATCTGGAAGGACACGCCATCGACCGCCTTCACGTCCCCGACATGCCTGCGGAAGATCCCGGCATGGATCGGGAAATGCATCTTCAGGTCGCGGACCTGAACCAGGGGCGCCGGTCCCGCATCAGGCATCGGCCACCTCCCGGCTTGCAGGTGCATGCCAGTGGCAGGCGACATCATGGCCCCGACCGATCGGAAGCCCGTCCACGGCCCGCCGGGGCGGATTTGCGGCATCACAGGCGTCGTGGCGGAATTCGCAGCGCGCCCGGAACGGGCAGGCGGTCAGCGGCGCGGTCAGGATCGGCGGTTGGCCCTCGATCACCTTCAGTCGCGCCTCGCGGTCGCCGGTGATGCGCGGAATGGTCTGCAAGAGCGCCCGGGTATAGGGGTGCTGAGGGTTGGCGAACAGGTCGCGCACCGGCGCCTGCTCGACGATCTGGCCGCCATACATCACCATGACCCGGTCGGCAATTCCGGCAATGACCCCAAGGTCATGCGTGATCCACACGATCGCCATTCCCAGCTTCTGCCGCAGTTCGCGCACCAGTTCCAGGATCTGCGCCTGGATCGTCACGTCGAGCGCCGTGGTGGGTTCGTCGGCGATCAGCACGTCCGGGTCGCAGGCCAGCGCCATGGCGATCATCACCCGCTGGCGCATGCCGCCGGAAAACTGGTGCGGATACTGGTAAAGCCGATTGCGCGCATCCGGGATGCCGACCAGCTCCAGAAGCTCGACCGCCCGCGCCTCGGCCTGGGGCTTCGTCATCTTCAGGTGCTTGATCAGCGGCTCCATGATCTGGTTGCCCAGCGTGAAGACGGGATTGAGGCTGGTCATCGGGTCCTGGAAGACGAAGCCGACCTTCGCCCCGCGGACCGTGCGCAGCTCCTCGTCGCTCATCGACAAGAGGTCGCGCCCGTTCAGCAGCGCCTGACCGCCGCGGATCTCGGCCGGGGGCATCGGCAGAAGCCGCAAGAGCGACATCATCGTGACCGACTTGCCCGAGCCGCTTTCGCCCACGACACCCAGCAGCTCGCCGCGACGCAGGTGGAAGCTGACGTCGTTCACGGCATGGATCTCGCCACCGCGGGTGCGGAAAACGGTCTTGAGGTCCCTGACTTCAAGGACGGACGCGGCCGGTTCGGCCATTCAATACTCCCCGCGACGTTCTTAGGTCTTGTTATTGTTGGCTGATTCTTCAGCCTTGCAGCTTATGGTTGTCGTTGTGCCGTCAACTCTTTCCGATTCTCGGCCTTCTATCAATCCCGATTCGATGCGCGATTCCAGACCGATCGTCTGGCACAATGACCGAACCTTGCGTCACTTTGCCAGATATTGACTTGGCTTTCACCCAGCGACAGGCTGGCCACCAAATATAGTCATGGCAAGGGAAATCGCGATGACCAAGCTGACGCCGCGTCAGATTCTGGATCGGTTGGTCGGTTTTCCGACCGTCAGCCGCGACTCGAATCTTGCGCTGGTCGATTGGCTGGAAGGCTACCTGGTCGGCCACGGCGTCCGCTGCTTTCGGCACTGGAACGAGGATCGCACGAAGGCGGCGCTGATCGCGCATTCCGGCCCCTGGGTTGCGGGGGCGGTCGTCCTGTCCGGCCATTCCGACGTGGTGCCCGTGGACGGGCAGGCGTGGTCTTCGGATCCCTGGACGGTGGTCGAGCGCGAAGGACGCCTCTACGGACGCGGGACCTGCGACATGAAGGGCTTTGTGGCGCTGGCGGTCTGGGCATTGGTCGAGGCGCAGGTGCGGGGGGTGGCGCGGCCCCTGCAACTGGCGCTGTCCTACGACGAGGAGCTGGGCTGCACCGGGGCCCCGCCGATGATCGCGACGATGCAGCGGGTCGTGCCGAAGGGCCAGATCGCGCTGATCGGCGAACCCTCTCGGATGAAGGTCATCACCGGGCACAAGGGCGGCACCGGCTATGCGGTGCATGTGAAGGGTCACGAGGTCCATTCGTCGCTGCTGCCAGAGGGGGTTTCGGCGGTCATGGAAGCCGCGCGGCTGATCCAGTGGCTGAACGACCGCAATGACCAGATTCGGGCCCGTCCGCCGGGGCCGGTCGCCGCGCGGTTCCATCCTCCCTTCACCACGCTGCATGTCGGGCGCATCCAGGGCGGGACGGCGGACAACATCACCGCGGGGGACTGCCGCTTTGCGGTCGAGATGCGCTGCGTGCCGGATGACGACATCGCGGCCCACGCCGCTGCCTTCCGTGACGCGGCGATGGATCTGGACCGCGCGCTGAAGGCGAAGCACCCCGAGGCGGGTGTGCGTCTCGACAAGTTCTTCGATGTCTCGCCTCTGCGGCCCGAGGCGGACGGAGCAGCCGAGGCGCTGGCCCGTGCCTTGACCGGGGACAATGCGACCGGGGTGGTGTCCTATGGCACCGAGGCCGGGCAGTTCCAGGACGCCGGATATTCGGCCGTCGTGGTCGGTCCGGGCGACATCGCCCAGGCGCATCAGGCGGACGAATACCTGGAGCTGGCCGAATTCGAGGCCGGACGTCGGTTCATGGAGCGCCTGCTGGAGCGCTGTGCATGAGCTTTCCGATCTCGGAAGCCTCTCCGGTCCGGTTCGCTGCAAGCCTGCCGGCACGCGCCGATGTGGTGGTGGTCGGTGGTGGCGTGATCGGCGTCATGACGGCCTGGTTCCTGCGCGAACGGGGCGTATCGGTTGTCCTTTGCGAGAAGGGCCGGATCGCCGGCGAGCAATCGGGGCGGAACTGGGGTTGGGTGCGCCAGCAGGGCAGGGACCCGGGCGAGCTGCCGATCATGGTCGAAAGCCTGTCGATCTGGAAGCGGCTTGCCGCCGAGACGGGCGACCGTCTCGGGTTCCGGCAGACCGGCGTCCTGTATCTGGCCAGGACCGAGCGGGAGATCGCGGGCTTCGAGGCCTGGACCGAACATGCCCGGGCGCATCGGCTGGACACGCGGCTTCTGACCGCCGCCGAGACGATGGCGATGCTGAAGGGGGCGGTGGCGCCCTGGAAGGGCGGTTTGTGGACGGCCTCGGACGCGCGGGCCGAGCCCTGGGTGGCGGTCCCGGCGCTGGCGGCGGTGGCCGAGGAGAAGGGCGTCGTCATCCGTGAGGCCTGCGCGGCGCGCGGTCTCGACCTGGCGGCCGGAAAGGTCGCCGGAGTGGTGACGGAAGCGGGCCGGATCGCCTGCGATCATGTGGTGCTGGCCGCCGGGGCCTGGTCGCGGCTGTTCCTCGGGCAGCACGGGATCACGATCCCGCAGCTGTCGGTGCTGGCCTCGGTCGCGGCCACCGAACCGATGCCGGAGATCTTCCCGGGCAATGCGGCGGACGACGACCTTGCCTTCCGGCGCCGGGCGGACGGGGGCTATTCGATCGCGCCCGGCGGGCGGCACGACTTCTTCATCGGCAAGGACGCCCTTCGCAGCTTCGGCGTCTATCTGCCTGTTCTGAAAAAGGACTTCCGGTCAACCAGGTTCCGGCTGGCCGCCCCGAAGGGCTTCCCCGACGCCTGGGGCACCCCGCGCCGCTGGTCCATGGACGCGCCCGGCCCCTTCGAAGGCCGGCGCGTGCTGAACCCCGCGCCCAACATGCAGACCCTGGCAAAGGTGCAGGACAGTTTCGCCAGGGCCTTCCCTTCGCTGGGCCGGCCGAAGCTGCGGGCCGCCTGGGCGGGAATGATCGACAGCCTGCCCGACGTGGTGCCCATCGTGGATCACGCGCCGATCCCGGGCCTGACCATCGCCACGGGGATGAGCGGGCACGGCTTCGGCATCGGGCCGGGCATGGGGCGCGTGGTGGCCGATCTGGTGCTGGGGCGGCCGGTCGGCCATGACCTCGGCCGCTTCCGCCTGTCGCGCTTCAGCGACGGCAGCCGGATCGAGCCGGGGCCGAGCCTCTAGACGACCGTGGCCGGATAGCCTGCCGCCTCCAGCGCCTTCAGCAGTGCGTCGGCCGGCGCCGGACCGGTGACATCGACCTTGCGGGCGACGAGATCGACCTTGACCTCGCCCGCCTCGGGGACCGCGGCAAGGGCGGTCTCGATGGCGGCCTTGCAATGGCCGCAGCTCATGTCGGGAACGGAAAATGTGGTCATCGACGGATCCTCTCTGCCCTGCATGGGGACTCAGCCCGCCTGCCGCGTCAAGGGCTTGCATCGCGCCTGCGACATCCCGGCCGCTTTGCCGCGAATTTCGCCGAATCGGATTTCCAAACCGCTTTAGATCACTAGGATGAAGTTGATGGTTGCGGTAACAGAAGCTTGCGACCCGCCATGCCGGAATGCCTGCTTGACCGCCACCCCGGGGCGCTTAGGCTTCCCGGCGAGAAGACCCGACTGGATGGACCCGTGACCGATCTGAGCGTGACCCCGAACCTTCTGCAGGCCGACATCCTGCGCCACCTGACCTTCACGGTTGGCAAGGATGCCCCGCATGCCAGCGTGCATGACTGGCGCATGGCGCTGAGCCACGCGATCCGCGACCGCATCGTCGAGCCCTGGTTCGCCTCGACCCGCCGCACCTGGGCCGAGGACCGCAAGCGCGTCTACTACCTGTCGATGGAATTCCTGATCGGCCGGCTGCTGGAGGACGCGACGATCAACCTCGGGCTCTATGACGCGGCGAACGAGGCGATGGCGGCGGTGGGCGTGGACCTGCGCGCGGTGATCGACGACGAGCCCGATGCGGCGCTGGGGAACGGCGGCCTCGGGCGGCTGGCGGCCTGTTTCATGGAATCGATGGCGACGCTGGGCTGCCCGGCCTATGGCTACGGCATCCGGTATGAACATGGCCTCTTCCGCCAGCATTTCGACCACGGGCGCCAGATCGAGACGCCGGAGAACTGGCTCGCTCAGGCCCACCCCTGGGAATTCGCCCGGCCGGAAAGCCGTTACACGATCGGGTTCAAGGGCCATGTCGAAAGCCGCGACGGCAGGGAGATCTGGTATCCGCAGGAAACCGTGACGGCCGAGGCCTTCGATACCCCGATCATCGGCTGGCAGGGCAAATGGGCAAACACGCTGCGGCTCTGGGGGGCGAAGGGGACGACGAACTTCGACCTCGAACGCTTCAACCGGGGCGATTTCACCGCGGCGGCCGAGCCCGAGACGCTGGCGCGGACGCTCAGCCGGGTGCTTTACCCCGACGACACCACCTATCAGGGCAAGGAACTGCGGCTGAAGCAGGAATTCTTCCTGACCTCGGCCGCGTTGCAGGACATCCTGCGCCGCTATCTCTCGAACCATTCCGACCTGCGCGCCCTGCCGAAGCATGTCGCGATCCAGATGAACGACACCCATCCGGCCATCGCCGGGCCGGAACTGATCCGGCTGCTGTCGGACGAGCACGGCATGCCCTTCGACGAGGCGCTGACGGTCGCGCGGGCCTGCCTCGGCTACACCAACCACACGCTTCTGCCCGAGGCGCTGGAACGCTGGGCGACCTATACCTTCGGCACCGTCCTGCCGCGCCACATGCAGATCGTGGAACGGATCGACAGCTGGCACCGCCGCGCCTATCCCAACCGGCCGCATTACGTGGGCATCGTCAAGCACCAGGAAGTGCGGATGGGCGAGCTTGCCTTCATCATGAGCCACAAGGTCAACGGGGTCTCGGCGCTGCACACGGATCTGGTGAAGCAGACCCTGTTCCCGGAACTGAACGGCCTGCATCCGGGGCGCATCATCAACCAGACGAACGGCGTGACCCCGCGCCGCTGGCTGCGGATGGCGAACCGGCCCCTGTCGGCGCTGATCACCGAAACGATCGGCGCGGGCTGGGAGGCGGACCTCGACCGCCTGCGCGAGCTGGAGCCGCATGTCGCCGACAAGGGCTTTCGCGACCGCTTTGCCGCTGCCAAGCGGGTGAACAAGGTCGCTCTGTCGAACTGGATCGGGCGCGAACTGGGGGTGCAGGTGTCTCCGGACGCGCTGTTCGACGTGCAGATCAAGCGCATCCATGAATACAAGCGCCAGCTGCTGAACATCCTCGAGACCATCGCGCACTGGCACCGGCTGCGGTCCGATCCCGGGGGGGCCTGGGTGCCGCGGGTGAAGTTCTTCGGGGGCAAGGCTGCACCCGGCTATGTGGTGGCCAAGGAAATAATTCGCCTTATCAATGATGTGGCGACCGTTATCAACAACGACCCGGTGACGGCCGACCTCTTGAAGATCGTCTATCCGCCGAACTACAACGTGACGATGGCCGAGCGGGTGATCCCGGCCGCCGACCTGTCGGAACAGATCTCGACCGCGGGGAAAGAGGCGTCGGGCACCGGCAACATGAAGTTCATGATGAACGGCGCCCCGACCATCGGAACGCTGGATGGCGCGAACATCGAAATCCTGCGGGAGGTGGGGGCCGAGAACTTCTTCCTTTTCGGCCTGACCGCAGAGGAGGTCCGGCAGCGGCGCGAAGACCCCGAGCATGCCAGGAAGGCGATCGAGGCCAGCCAGCCGATGATGGATGTGCTCCAGATGATCGCCGAGGGCCGCTTCTCGCCCGACGAACCGGGGCGCTATCACGGCCTGGTCCATGGCATGTGGCATGCGGACTATTTCCTCGTCGCCTCGGATTTCGCCGCCTATCACAGGGCCCAGGGCGAGGTGGACAAGGCCTATCTGGACCCCGATCGCTGGTGGCGCATGGCGGCGATGAACACGGCGCGGAGCGGGTTCTTCTCCTCTGACAGGACGATCCGCGGCTACATGGCAGAGATCTGGCAGACGACATCGGCGCCATAGGCGATCCGGCAGGCTTTCGGGGAGGAGAGCATGGCTGAGACGACACTCGACAGGGGCGCGGCCGAGGCGATTGCCGGGGGCTGGCATGGCGATCCCTTCGCGGTCCTCGGGCCGCACAAGGTGGCGAAGGGCTGGGAGGTCCGGGCCTTCGTGCCGGGGGCGGAGCGTCTTTGGGTCGTCAGCGGCAATGCCGTGGCCGAGGCGGTGCCCTATCCGGGGCTGCCGGGGCTTTTCACGCACCGGATGGCCCGGAAGGCCAACTACAGGTTTCGCGCGGAAGGCCATGGAAATTCATGGGAATTCGAGGACGCCTATCGCTTTGGCCCGGTGCTGGGCGAGATGGACGAATATCTTCTGGGCGAAGGCAGCCATCGGCGGCTCTGGCAGGCGCTTGGCGCGCATGTGATGACGCACGAGGGCGTGGACGGCGTGCATTTCGCGGTCTGGGCGCCGAACGCGGAACGGGTCTCGGTCGTCGGCGACTTCAACCTCTGGGACGGGCGCCGGAACCCGATGCGGCGGCGTGGCGCGACGGGGGTGTGGGAGATCTTCATGCCCGGCCTGACCGAGGGCACGGCCTACAAGTACGAGATCAGGGGTCCGGGTGGCGTGCTGCTGCCGCTGAAGGCCGATCCGGTGGGCTTCGGGTCTGAACATCCGCCAGCAAATGCCTCGGTCGTAAGGACAATCACGGGTGAATGGCATGACGGCGCCTGGATGCAGGGCCGGGCGGCGAGGCATGGCATCGACGCGCCGATCAGCATCTACGAGGTGCATCTGGGATCCTGGCGCCGCGCGCCCGGCGACCGGATGCTGAGCTACCTCGAACTCGCCGAGCAGCTGGTGGATTATGCCGCCGACATGGGCTTCACCCATATCGAATGCCTGCCGGTCAGCGAATACCCCTTCGACGGATCCTGGGGCTATCAGCCGGTGGGTCTGTTCGCACCGACGATCCGGCATGGCACGCCGTCCGAATTCCGCGCCTTCGTCGATGCAGCGCACCGCAAGGGGCTGGGGGTGATCCTGGACTGGGTGCCGGGGCATTTCCCCACGGACGCGCATGGCCTCGGCCGATTCGACGGCACCGCGCTTTACGAACACCAGGACCCGCGCGAGGGGTTCCACCAGGACTGGAACACGCTGATCTACAACTACGGCCGGGTCGAGGTGAAGAATTACCTCGTTTCCAACGCCCTGTACTGGCTGGAGGAATACCACGTCGACGGCTTGCGGGTCGATGCCGTGGCCTCGATGCTCTACCGCGACTATTCCCGCAAGCCCGGCGAATGGATTCCGAACAGGGACGGCGGCCGAGAGAACTACGAGGCGATCGACGTCCTGCGCAGCATGAACATCACCGCCTACGGGGAATGCCCCGGCATCATGACCGTCGCCGAGGAATCGACGGCCTTCCCCGGGGTCAGCCGGCCGGCGCACTGGGGGGGCCTCGGCTTTGGCTTCAAGTGGAACATGGGCTGGATGAACGACACCCTGTCCTACATGGCACGGGACCCGATCTACCGGAAGTATCATCACCACCAGATGACCTTCGGCCTGGTCTATGCCTGGTCGGAAAACTACATCCTGCCGATCTCGCACGACGAGGTGGTTCACGGCAAGGGCAGCATGCTGGCGAAGATGCCCGGCAACGGCTGGGAGAAATTCGCGAACCTGCGGGCCTATTACGGCTTCATGTGGGCCCATCCGGGCAAGAAGCTTCTGTTCATGGGGCAGGAGTTCGCGCAAGGGGCCGAATGGAATCACAGCCAGAGCCTCGACTGGCATCAGCTTGACATTCCGGAACATCGCGGCATGCAGCGGCTGGTGCGCGACCTGAACCGCCTCTACCGCGAGACGCGCGCGCTGCATGTGAACGACACGCGACCCGAGGGGTTCGCCTGGATCGAATCGAACGATGCCGAGGCCGGGGTCTATGCCTGGGTCCGGAAGGGCGGCGCGGGTGACAAGCCGGTCGTGGCGGTGGTGAACATGACCCCGCTGGAACGGCACTACCGGCTGGGCCTGCCCGCGGCGGGCAAGTGGATCGAGATCCTGAACACCGACGCCGAAATCTATGGCGGGGGCAACCGTGGCAACATGGGAGAGGTGACCACGGAAGGGACAGCCTGGCACGGCCAGCCGCAGTCGGCGCTTGTCACGCTGCCGCCATTGTCGGCAGTCTATCTGCAACAGGGCTGATCATCGGCGGCGAGGGCCGCTCATCCGGGGAGGGATGCGATGAAACCAAGACCGAACCAGCGGCTGTCCTCACAGGCGATGGCCTTCGTCCTGGCGGGGGGGCGGGGCAGCCGGTTGAAAGAGCTGACCGACCGGCGCGCGAAGCCGGCAGTCTATTTCGGCGGCAAGACCCGGATCATCGACTTCGCCCTGTCGAACGCGCTGAACTCGGGCATCCGCAAGATGGCCATCGCCACGCAATACAAGGCGCACAGCCTGATCCGTCATTGCCAGCGCGGCTGGAACTTCTTCCGGGCCGAGCGCAACGAATACCTCGACATCCTGCCCGCCAGCCAGCGGATGGACGAGGTGAACTGGTATCGCGGCACGGCCGACGCCGTTGCGCAGAACATCGACATCATCGACAGCTACGGCGTGAAATATGTGATCGTCCTGGCCGGCGACCACATCTACAAGATGGATTACGAGGTCATGCTGCGCCAGCATGTCGAGGCGGGCGCCGATGTGACCATCGGCTGTCTTACCGTGCCGCGCAAGGAAGCCTCGGCCTTCGGCGTGATGCATGTGGACCAGACCATGCGCATCACCGACTTTCTGGAAAAGCCCAAGGATCCGCCCGCCATCCCCGGCGATCCCGACCATGCGCTTGCCTCGATGGGGATCTACGTCTTCGACTGGGTCTTCCTGCGCGACCTGCTGATCCGCGACATGCAGGACGACAACTCCACCCACGATTTCGGCTTCGACCTGATCCCGAACATCGTCAAGAACGGCAAGGCCATCGCACACAGGTTCGCGGACAGTTGCGTGACCTCGGGCCTGGAGACGGAACCCTACTGGCGCGACGTGGGAACCATCGACGCCTTCTGGCAGGCCAACATCGACCTGACCGACTTCGTCCCCAAGCTCGACCTTTATGACAATGCCTGGCCGATCTGGACCTATGCCGAGATCGTGCCCCCCGCGAAGTTCATCCATGACGAGGACGGCAGGCGTGGCTCGGCCGTGTCCTCGCTGGTGTCGGGGGACTGCATCGTGTCAGGCTCGGCGGTGTCGAACAGCCTGCTCTTCACCGGTTGCCGGACGCACAGCTATTCGACGCTGGAATATGTCGTCGCGCTGCCGCAGGTGGTGGTCAACCGCAAGGCCCAGCTGAAGAACTGCGTGATCGACCGGGGGGTGGTGATTCCCGAGGGTCTGGTGATCGGCGAGGACCCGGATGAAGATGCCAGGTGGTTCCGCCGGTCCGAAGGCGGCATCGTCCTCATCACGCAGGACATGCTGGATGCCAGGGCGAGGGCGCTGGGCTGAAGGCTGGACGCGGCGCTTCGGCCCTGTTGACTGCGGGCTGGAAGTTATTGAAAGGCAAGGAAAATGGGCGGACGTGTCCTGTCGGTGGCCTCGGAATGCGTCCCGCTGGTGAAAACCGGCGGTCTGGCGGACGTGGTGGGCGCCCTGCCGACCGCCCTTGCCGCCTGCGGCTGGGAGATGCGGGTGCTGCTGCCGGCCTACCGCGCGCTGCGCGACAGGGCGGCGGACTGGCCCGTCGTCTGGCAGGAGCCCGACCTGTGGGGCGGACCGGGCCGGGTGCTGGGCGGCGAGGTCTCGGGCGTGCCGCTGTTCCTGCTGGATGCGCCGCATCTCTATGACCGCGAGGGCGGGCCCTATTCCGGGCCGGCCGGCGACCATCCCGACAATGCGGTGCGCTTTGCCGCGCTGTCCTGGGTCGGGGCCCGCATCGCGCGCGAGGGGCTTGCGGACTGGAAACCCGACATCCTGCACGCGCATGACTGGCAGGCCGGCCTCGCGCCCGCCTACCTTGCCTATCACGGCGCGGGCGGGGTCAGGTCGGTGATGACCGTGCACAACATCGCCTTCCAGGGCTGGGCCCCGGCGCACATGCTGGGCGTCCTGCGTCTGCCCGGCCATGCCTTCCATCCCGAGGCGCTGGAATATTACGGCGGCATCTCGAGCCTCAAGGCGGGGCTGGTGACGGCGGACTGGATCACCACCGTCTCGCCCAGCTATGCGGCCGAACTGATGCGGCCCGAATTCGGAATGGGCCTGCAAGGCGTGATCGCGGCGCGGGGGGCGGTCGTCTCGGGCATCCTGAACGGGGTCGATACCGCCCTTTGGGATCCGGGCTCCGAGGATCCGCCCTTTGGCCCGAAGGCGATGGCGGGGAAGGCCGCGGCGCGGGCGACGATCTGCGCCGAATTCGGGTTGGAGGTGCCGGGCCCCCTGGCGATCGTGGTCAGCCGTCTGACGGATCAGAAGGGCATCGACCTTCTGCCCGAGGTCGTGCCGGATTTCGTTCTGGGTGGCGGCGGGCTGATCGTTCTCGGCTCGGGCGATCCGGGGCTCGAGGGGGCCATGCGCCACATGGCTGACCGGTTTCCCGGCCGGGTGGCCACGCGGATCGGCTATGACGAAGCGCTGAGTCATCGTCTGTTCGCCGGGGCGGATGCCGTGCTGGTGCCCTCGCGGTTCGAGCCCTGCGGCCTGACGCAGATGTATGGGCTGCGCTATGGCGCGCTGCCGGTCGTCTCGCTGGTCGGCGGGCTGGCCGACACCGTGATCGGCGCCAGTCCGGCCGCGCTGGCCGCGCTGGTGGCCACCGGGATCACCTTCCATCCGGTCGATGCGCTGGCTTTCGGCCGGGCGCTGGCGCAACTGCTGGAACTGTATCGCCAGCCGAAGCTCTGGGCAAAGCTGCGGGCGAATGCCATGGCGCAGCCGGTCGGCTGGGAAGCCTCGGCCCGCGCCTATGCCGGGCTTTACGAAAGGCTGGCCGCGTGACGCCGCAGTCCGTCTCGCCGCCCGCGCGGCTTCAGGGCCATGCCGTCGCGCCTGGCCGGCCCTGGCCGATGGGGGCCAGCCTGACCGGCGACGGGGTGAACTTCGCCGTCTTTTCGGCCCATGCCGAACGGATCGAGCTTTGCCTCTTCACCCCCGATGGCCGCAAGGAACTCGCCCGGCTGCCGATCACCGAACGCGACGGCGACATCTGGCATGTCGAGGTCTGCGGGCTGACCGTCGGCGCGGTCTACGGCTTTCGCGCCTACGGACCCTATGCGCCCGAACAGGGCCACCGCTTCAACCCGCACAAGCTGCTGCTCGACCCCTATGCCCGTGCGCTGGAGGGGCGGCTGAAATGGTCCGACGCGCTGATGGGCTACAGGATCGGCTCTCCCCGCGGCGATCTTTCCTTCGACACCCGCGACAGCGCCTTTGCCGTGCCGAAGGCGGTTGTCAGTGATCCCTCCTTCACCTGGGGCAACGACCAGCCGCCGCGCATCCCGCGCTGTGAGACGCTGATCTACGAGGCGCATGTCAAGTCGATGACCGCGCTGCATCCCGGCGTGGACAAGGGCCTGCGCGGCACCTACCTCGGCCTCGCCTCCGACCCGGTGATCGACCATCTGCAGAAGCTCGGCGTCACCGCGATCGAACTCTTGCCGGTCCATGCCTTCATCGACGACCGCTTTCTGGTGTCGAGGGGCCTTCGGAACCATTGGGGCTACAACACGCTCTGCTTCTTCGCCCCCGAAGCCCGCTACATGTCCCATGGCGCGCTGTGGGAGTTCCAGACCATGGTCCGCCGCTTTCATGCGGCCGGAATCGAGGTGATTCTCGACGTGGTCTACAATCACACCGCGGAAGGGGACGAGTGGGGGCCGACCCTCTGCTATCGCGGGCTCGACAATGCCAGCTACTATCGCCTGGCCGGGGGCGGGCGGCACTATGTCAACGATACGGGCACCGGAAACACCCTGAACCTGACGCACCCCATGGTCCTGCGGATGGTGATGGACAGCTTGCGCTACTGGGTGGAGGCCGCCCATGTCGATGGTTTCCGCTTCGACCTGGCCACCGCGCTGGGGCGCGAGGCGCACGGCTTCGACCCGAACGGCGGGTTCTTCGATGCCATCCGGCAAGACCCGGTCCTGTCCCGCGTCAAGCTGATCGCCGAGCCCTGGGACATCGGTCCGGGCGGCTATCAGCTGGGCGCCTATCCGCACCCGTTCCACGAATGGAACGACCGCTACCGGGACGGGGTGCGCCGGTTCTGGAAGGGCGATGCGGGGCTGACCCGCGATCTGGCAGCGCGCCTCTTGGGCAGCGCCGAGCGGTTCGATCATTCCGGTCGCGCCGCCACCTCGTCGGTGAACTACGTCACCAGCCACGACGGTTTCACGCTGGAGGATCTGGTCAGCTACACGATCAAGCGCAACTTCGCCAACGGCGAGGACAACCGCGACGGCCACCACGAGAACCATTCCGACAATCTGGGGGTAGAGGGGCCGACGCAGGACCCCAGGGTCCTGGCCGCCCGCGCCCTGCGCAAGCGCAACCTGCTGGCCACGCTGTTCCTGTCGCAGGGCGTGCCGATGCTGCTGGCAGGGGACGAGATCGGCCACAGCCAGGGCGGCAACAACAACGCCTATGCCCAGGACAACGAAACGACCTGGCTCGACTGGTCACGGGCCGATGCGTCCCTGCTGGCCTTCGTCCGGCGGCTCGCTGCCCTTCGCCGTGCCTTGCCGGTCCTGCGTCAGCGCCGCTTCCTGCATGCGCGGCCGCGGCCCTCGGACGGCATACCGGATGTCATCTGGCGACGGGCGAACGGCACGGTGCCGCAGTCCGAGGAATGGCATGATCCGGCCTTCCGCTGCCTCTGCGTGGAACTCCGGATGCAGGCCGAGGGTGGCGACCCCAACCCCGAGGCGGTCTTTGCCGTGTTCAACACCGGCGCCGCCACCCCCCTGCATCTGCCGGATACCGCGCCTGCCTGGCACCTCCTGCTCGACACCACCCGCCCCGACCTGCCCGAGGCGGGCATCCCCGCGACCGATTTCGCCGAGGCGCCGGCCCAGTCCGTGCTGCTGTTCCGCTCTGCCACCCAGCCTGCCAAGGGATGATCGCCATGACCCAGATCGCCACCGTCGCCACCCAGCCGATCCCGGGGCAGAAGCCCGGCACCAGCGGATTGCGCAAGAAGACCCCGGTCTTCATGGGCCGGCACTATCTGGAAAACTTCGTGCAATCGATCTTCGATGTGGTCGGGGCGGCCGGCAAGACCTTCGTCCTGGGCGGCGACGGGCGCTATTTCAACGA